>NZ_JBBMEI010000004.1:0-105962 GCF_040096655.1 Blautia intestinihominis
CTTTTGTACTGGATTCTGTCAGGGAGTGTGGTTTTTGCAGAGCTTTACCAGTATAATGAAGGCGTTTTGAGGCTCTTTTTGCTGCCTGCCGTCTTTTTGGGGGCTTTTTTGATGAATTCTTTGTTAAAGAGGTTGCTATTTCTTGTTAAAAGAGGTAAAATTTCAATAATTATGGAAAACCGCTTTTGTAATTGGAAGAGGGGAAAGCAGATTGAAAAAGTCCAAAAAAAAGAAAAAAAACACAAGAATATTAAATAATTACCTCGGGATGGCTCTGATATCGGTAGTTGTTGTGCTTCTTCTGGGAGTTCTTACAGTGCAAAGTAATGAACTGAAAGCCAAAATCTCATCCTACGATACAAGAGCAGCAGAGATAAGAACTTCGATAGAAGAAGAACAGGATCGAACCAAACAGATCGACGAAGAGAAAGAATATATGCAGACAGATGAATATGTGGCAGAGATCGCCAGAGACCGTCTCGGGCTTGTCAAAAGCAATGAGATTGTTTTTGAAGAGGAGAAATAACACATATTTTGAAGAAAACTTTTCTGAAATAGCTGACAGTATTTGACAGATATTTTATAAAATCCCTTTTATAATTTCCCTTAATGAAGACATCAGGGGAGGGGAAAACATGCAGGAATGGATAATTGCCATGCTCGTGCTCAGCATTCTGCTGATTTTGCGGGACATGGCAAAAACTGTTTTGAAGGGAAGAAAATCCAGAAAAGAAGAGCCTTTTCCTTTAGGCGGAGAACATCCCCAGAAAGAAAAAGTAGAACGGTACGCAGCCTCATTTCAGAAACTTGCAGATACTTTTTATGGAATGCCATATAAGAAAGAATATTTAAGCAGTGCCCAGGTTGAGAATGTTATCCGGGAGACGGGAGAACGTTTCTGCAGAAACTGTTACCGGAGAGAACTGTGCTGGGGAGACCACGCAGAGGAGATGTATCTGTGCGGGGAGGCAATGGTACGTGCGATAGAGCAGGCGGATGAGGAGAAGATCGAAGAAGCACGGAAACGATGTGGAGAGAACTGCGGCAGATCAGCGCAGTACCTGGAATCCCTGAAGGACTGTTTTCAGAAGGAAAAGCAGGAGATGATCTGGGGGAACCGGATGATCGAGAGTCGGCTTGCAGTTGCACAGCAGTTGAATGAGATTTCACATATTATGCAGCAGGTTGCAGAAGATCTCTATGATATCAGTGCGGCGGAACCCGTTTTTCAGGAAGAACTTGCCAAGAGCCTTCGAAAGCGTCATGTGATCCTGAAACGGGCATGGGTCATGGACAAGGTCGAAGGGCGCAGACAGATTTTTCTGACCATGCGCGCCAGAAGCGGACAGTGTGTTGCTGTATCAGAAATCTCGCAGATTTTGTCCGGGATATGCGAATGCACAATGACCTCGGCACAGGGGAGCCGCTGTATTGTGAACCGGGATTTCCATACGGTTCACTTTGTGGAGGATGTCAGCTATCAGATGCTGTATGGTGTCGCAAAGCTTACCAGAGAAAAGGAAAAAGTTTCAGGAGATAATTACATCTGCCGACAGGAGGATGGAGGAAAATTTGTGATGTGTCTTTCGGACGGAATGGGTTCTGGAATGGATGCATGCAGGGAAAGTGAGATTGTGGTAGAATTACTGGAGCAGTTCATGGAATCAGGTTTTTCACAGGAGGCAGCGGCGAGAATGGTCAATTCTGCCCTGATTCTGAATGGACGGGAAGGTATGTTCTCCACAGTTGATATCTGTGCAGTGGACCTTTATACGGGAATCTGTGAATTCCTCAAGGCAGGAGCAGCAGCTACTTTTATCAGGAGAGATCATTGGGTAGAGGCAATCTCATCGGAGAGCCTTGCGGCAGGTCTGGTACAGAGAATTGATTTTGACACAGCCTCACGGAAACTGTATCATGGGGACTGTCTTGTTATGATGACGGACGGAGTTCTGGATGCCCTTCCAACAGACTGTGAAGAAGAAACAATGAAAGAAATCATTCTGGATGTGCAGGAGAGTGCTCCGCGTGAGATCAGCCGGGGAATTCTGGAGAGAGTGCTTGGCTACAGTGACTATCGGGCGAGAGATGACATGACCGTGCTGGTTGCCAATGTAGTAAGAAAGTAAAGGACATAAGAAAATGCGGGAAAAGACATTCGATAAAGTAAAGGATTTTGTGAAAGAAAATGAAATGCTCGCCAGGAACTGCGCGGTCATTGCGGGCGTATCCGGTGGAAACGATTCTATGACGATGCTGCATCTTCTGAGGAGACTGAGAGAGATCTGGCATTTTCATCTCCGGGTGGTGCATGTGAACCATGGGCTCCGGGGAGCGGAGGCAGACAGGGATCAGCGGATGGTGGAGACTGTATGCACCAAATGGAATATCCCATGCAGCGTGTATCGCTATGATGTCCCGGAGCTTTCGGTGAAATGGAAATTGGGAACAGAAGAAACGGGAAGGATCGTGCGCAGGCAGGCTTTTGACGCAGAGACGCACAAGTGCCGGAAACAATATGCGGTTGTCCGTACGGCGCTGGCACATAATAAGAACGATCTTGCCGAGACAATGCTCCATCATCTGGCGAGAGGGACAGGCCTCAGGGGCTTATGTTCTTTGAAACCGGTGAATGGAGAGGTGATCCGTCCTCTTTTGTGTTTAGAAAGAAGAGAAATTGACGATTATATTAGAGAGTGCGGGATCCCGAGTGTCCTGGACAGCACGAATCTGGAGGATGAATATACGAGAAACCGCATCCGCAGGCATCTTCTTCCTGTGATGGAGCGAGAGATCAATGCCAAAACGGTTGAGCACATGGCAGAGACTTCGAGGCTGCTCTCAGAGGCGGAGGAGTTTCTGACAGACGAGGCGGCGCAGCTGGCCGCAGATTACAGAGAACCGGATGGAAGTTACTGCCTTGGAGAAGGATTTTTTCAGAAAAAACAGATCCTCAAAAGCTATGGAGTCCGGACGATCCTCGAAAAATTGAGCGGCCGCAGTCGGGATCTCACACAGACGCATATCCGGCAGGTACTGGAACTTTATTCCTGCCGGGTGAGCAAGCGGATTTCGCTTCCATATGGACTGGAGGCTGTGCGGACTTACGATGGAGTGATCCTCAGGAAGAAAATACAGCAGAAACCGGGAACAGAAGGGCGAAAGGAACAGGAAATTCCCCTTCCAGCCACATCGGAAGAGGTGGAAACACCGTTTGGCCGGTTTACGATCAAAGTTTTTTCCTATTCCGGCGAGAAGATTTTAGAAAAAAAGTATACGAAATGGTTTGATTGTGATAAAATAAAGTGCGGTTTGTCAGTCCGTACCCGCAAAACAGGAGATTATCTCATTGTCGGCAGGGACGGAGGCCGCAAAAAGCTGACCAGATGCATGATCGATGATAAATTTCCAAAGGAGACCAGAGATCAGGTACCACTGATCGCAGATGGCGGGGAGATTTTGTGGATCATAGGCGGAAGGATCAGCGAACGGTATAAAATTACTTCATGCACAAGAAATGTATTAGAAATTACATACCAAGGAGGAACCAGGTTATGAGTGAGAGAATCAAGGTTTTACTGAGCGAAGAAGAAGTGGATGCAAGAATCCAGCAGGTTGCAGCCAAGATCAGCAAGGATTATGCAGGCAAGGAAGTCCATCTGATCTGCGTACTGAAGGGCGGCGTGTTCTTTACATGTGAACTTGCAAAGAGAATTACTGTACCGGTAACTCTGGACTTCATGTCCGTATCCAGTTACGGAGATGATACCAAGTCAAGCGGTGTTGTCAAGATCGTGAAGGATCTGGATCAGCCGCTGATCGGTAAGGATGTGCTGATCGTAGAGGATATCATTGACTCAGGAAGAACTTTAAGCTATTTGCTCAAGATTCTTGAGAACAGACATCCAAACAGCATCCGTCTGTGTACTCTGCTTGATAAGCCAGAGCGCAGAGTTAAGAAAGATGTAAAAGTAGATTACTGCTGCTTCAATATTCCAGATGAGTTTGTTGTAGGATATGGGCTTGACTATGCTCAGAAGTACAGAAACCTCCCGTTCATCGGAGTTGTGGAATTTGACGGCGAGTGAAAGGAGATTCAGTTAAGTGAACAGACAGCCAGGCAAAATTGGTCTTTATCTGGTGCTGATCGTGATGCTGGTTGCAGGATATTTTTATCTGAATAATCAGGTAACTTCCCAGAGTAATTACACGATGGAAGAACTGCAGCAGGCAGCCGAGGACGGGAAGGTGACTTCTGCATCCTTGTATCAGAACAGGGAGGTACCGACGGGATCTGTTGTGGCAGAGATCGAGGGCGAAGGACAGAAAAAGGTCAATGTAACAGACGTAAACACTGCACAGGAGATTCTTGAGAAATACGATATTCATCCGGATGTGAAGGATGTTCCGCAGGAGAGTGCTTTTCTCACAACGTTTTTACCTGTGATCCTTACAGGAGCATTTATCCTGATCCTGTTTGTCATGATGAACAGACAGATGTCAGGAGGGGGCGGCAACTCCAAGATGATGAATTTTGGCAAGAGCCGTGCAAGGATGATGCTTCCGGACGACAAAAAAGTAACTTTTCAGAACGTAGCCGGTCTTCAGGAAGAGAAGGAAGATCTGGTAGAAGTTGTGGATTTCCTCAAATCTCCACAGAAATATACCAGTGTGGGAGCCAGAATTCCTAAGGGCGTGATCCTTGTAGGTCCTCCAGGAACAGGTAAGACACTTCTTGCCAAGGCTGTTGCAGGAGAAGCGGGGGTTCCGTTCTTCTCCATTTCCGGTTCAGACTTCGTGGAGATGTTTGTCGGTGTCGGTGCTTCCCGTGTCCGCGACCTGTTCGAAGAGGGCAAGAAGCATGCACCGTGTATCATTTTTATCGATGAGATCGATGCAGTTGCAAGACAGCGTGGAACCGGTATGGGCGGCGGTCATGATGAGAGAGAGCAGACTCTGAACCAGCTTCTTGTAGAGATGGATGGATTCGGAGTGAACGAGGGGATCATCGTTATGGCAGCAACCAACCGTGTCGACATTCTGGACCCTGCGATCCTGCGTCCGGGACGTTTTGACCGTAAGGTTGCAGTCGGCAGACCAGATGTCAAGGGACGTGAGGAGATCCTTCGCGTTCATGCCAAGGACAAACCTCTTGGCGAGGATGTTGATCTCGCACAGATCGCGCAGACAACAGCAGGATTTACAGGCGCAGATCTTGAGAACCTCCTGAATGAAGCTGCGATCATGGCGGCCAAGGCGACCAGATCCTATATCACGCAGCAGGACATCAAGCAGGCCTTTATCAAAGTTGGTGTCGGTGCAGAGAAACGAAGCAAAGTCATCTCTGACAAAGAGAAGAAGATCACAGCATACCATGAGGCTGGACATGCGATCCTGTTCCATGTGCTTCCGGATATGGATCCTGTTTATACGATTTCCATCATTCCGACAGGTGTTGGGGCAGCAGGATATACCATGCCTCTTCCGGAGAATGATGAGATGTTCAATACCAAGGGCAAGATGTTTCAGGATATCACAACGCTGCTTGGCGGCCGTGTTGCCGAGGAACTGATCTTTGGCGATATCACGACAGGTGCATCCAATGACATCAAGCGTGCGACAGGAACTGCCCGAGCAATGGTCATGCAGTATGGTATGTCAGACAAGCTTGGTCTGATCACTTATGGTGATGACGGTGATGAGGTATTTATCGGACGAGATCTGGCACATACCCGAAGCTACAGCGAGGAAGTTGCCAAGGAGATCGACCAGGAAGTACATGATATCATCGACAAGTGCCACCAGGATGCAAGAGAGATCATCACTCAGCATATGGACGCGCTCCACAAGTGTGCAGCTCTTCTTTTAGAGAAGGAAAAAGTCCACAGAGAAGAGTTCGAGGCACTTTTTACATCAGAAAAAGTTGATCTCTCAAAATAAGGTATGCAAGATGCACAAAAACAAATTGTGATTTTTGTGAACTTTGTGCACACTTTTCGGTAGACGCATGGTACTATATACATCGTAAAAACCCCCCAATACATTATATAGTTTTTGCTACACCCCATAAGAAGAAATACCTTCTCCAAAAAAGACAGCCTATCCCGCTGTCTTTTTTATTTTGTAAAAATAACCATAATCGAGACGGTATTTCAGTGGTTTTTATATTGTACTTTTATGAATTTTCAACTAGAATAGACATATGCTTAAGAATAAGGGGACTTTAATTATGGAATGGGAAAACGAAGACATTACCAGAAAAATGCAGTACATTCTGAATATGCGGCTGGTGCTGAATAAGGACGCTTTTTTCAGTGACGGAACGAGATATTACAGAAATCCTACCGAACCAAAGGCGGGGGAAACGGTAATGATCAGTTTCCGGACCCAGAAAAACAATGTAGACGCAGTATACCTTGTATCCGGTGAGAAGAAACATAAGATGAAGATCTATAAGACGGTCAAGGGCTTCGACTATTACGGAACCAAGATCGTGATGCCGGATGAGGTTTTTCGATATCACTTTGAAATTCTGTATGGTTGGGTAAACTGTTACTATAATCAGCGGGGAGTCTGTACAGAATTACAGGAACGCGATGATTTTGAGATCTATCCAGATTTCCAGACTCCGGACTGGGCGAAGGGGGCGGTGATGTACCAGATCTTTGTGGATCGTTTCTGCAACGGAGATCCGACCAACAGTGTTCTGACAGATGAATATTCTTATATTGGAGAACACTGTGAGCAGGTACATGACTGGTCCAAGACACCGGCTGTCATGGGTGTCCGGGAATTTTATGGCGGAGACCTTAAGGGCATTATGGATAAACTGGATTATCTCCAGGATCTTGGCGTGGAGGTCGTATACCTGAATCCGATCTTTGTATCGCCGAGTAACCACAAGTATGATACACAGGATTATGACTATGTAGATCCACATTATGGAAGGATCGTAGAGGACTGTGACGGACTTCTGGCTCCATGGGACCGTGAGAACTCACATGCGGCGAAATACATCAAGCGAGTTACCGACAAGAAGAATCTGGAAGCAAGTAATCAGCTTTTTGCAGAGCTGGTGCAGGAACTGCATAAACGTGGAATGAAAGTTATCCTGGATGGCGTTTTCAATCACTGCGGTTCTTTCAATAAATGGATGGACCGTGAGCGGATCTATGAAGGACAGGAGGGCTATGCGCCGGGGGCTTATATCTCAGCAGACAGCCCGTATCGTTATTTCTTCAATTTCCGTGACGAGGGAAGATGGCCGTACAACCTGTCTTATGATGGCTGGTGGACGCACGATACGCTTCCGAAGCTCAATTATGAAGGATCCAGAGAACTTTATGACTATGTCCTGAATATCGCGCGCAAATGGGTGTCTGAGCCGTATTGCGTAGATGGATGGAGACTGGATGTTGCAGCGGACCTTGGACACAGCAATGAGTTCAATCATCAGTTCTGGAAGGACTTCCGCAAGGCAGTCAAGGAGGCAAATCCGAATGCGCTGATCCTTGCAGAGCACTACGGCAACCCGGAAGGCTGGCTTCAGGGCGATGAATGGGATTCTGTCATGAACTATGATGCTTTTATGGAGCCTGTGACCTGGTTCCTGACCGGTATGGAGAAGCACAGTGATGAGTACAGAGAGGATCTGTATGGAAACAGTGAGGCGTTTATCGGTGCAATGAAGACACATATGCGTTCTCTTCATATGTCTGCCCTTCATGTGGCGATGAATGAACTGTCGAATCACGATCATTCCAGATTCCTGACAAGAACGAACCGCCGCGTGGGAAGGGTTTCCTACGCCGGAGCAGAGGCGGCTTCTGAGAATATCAATACGGCGATCATGAGAGAAGCGATCGCGATCCAGATGACCTGGCCGGGAGCACCGACTGTTTATTATGGTGATGAGGCTGGTGTCTGCGGATTTACCGATCCGGATAACCGCCGTACCTATCCGTGGGGACACGAGGACAAGGAACTGCTTTCTTTTTACAAAAAAATGATCGCGATCCACAAGAAATACCGTATCCTTCGTACAGGATCCCTCAAATTCCTGTGGAACGACTATCAGGGACTGTGCTACGGACGTTTCTCGCATATCGAGCAGATGATCGTTGTCCTGAATAACCGTGATGAGGGAAGAGAAGTCACGATCAAGGTATGGCCGGCGGGAATCACCCGTATGGAAGAAGTTTCCATGACGAGACTGATCCGTTCCAGCCAGGATGGTTACAATGACCGCCCGAAGGAGATTCGGGCACGTGCCGGAATGGTAAATCTCTATCTGCCGCCGCGCAGCGTCACTCTTCTTTATCACAAAGACAAGA
Source organism: Blautia intestinihominis (assembly GCF_040096655.1). Taxonomy (NCBI): domain Bacteria; kingdom Bacillati; phylum Bacillota; class Clostridia; order Lachnospirales; family Lachnospiraceae; genus Blautia; species Blautia intestinihominis. Next base: position 8,334 of record NZ_JBBMEI010000004.1, read on the forward strand.
TTTCATAATCACGCAAAAATGCAAAGTCCGGACCTGTTTTCAAATATCACGGCTCCGGACTTTGTTTTTTTCTTGACAGAAAAGGATTGGTATGTTACGATAACCATACTTTCACGTGGTAGAGTGACTATGTGATAAACTATAAAAATAATTTAAGAGGAGATAGAGGTATGAAGAAAAAAGCAGTTGCATTGATGCTGAGCACAGTAATGGCTATGGGAATGGTTTCTGCAGCAAGTGTACAGGCGAGCGTAGAGGACAAGACCCTGATCGTAGGATTTGATGCAGAGTATCCGCCATATGGCTATATGGATGAGGATGGAGAGTACACAGGATTTGACCTGGAACTTGCTCAGGCAGTATGTGATCTGGAGGGCTGGACTCTGGATAAGAAACCGATCAACTGGGATTCCAAGGATATGGAACTGAATTCCGGATCTATCGACTGTATCTGGAACGGATTTACCATGAACGGAAGAGAAGATGACTATACTTTCTCCGTACCATACGTAGATAACAGCCAGGTGATCGTTGTTGCTGACAATTCCGGCATCGAGAAACTCACAGACCTTGCAGGCAAGACTGTTGGTGTTCAGGCAGCTTCCGCAGCACTTGATCTTCTTCAGAGCGAAGAAGAAGGCGGACAGAAAGAACTGGCAGATACCTTCGGAGCACTGAATGAATTTGCTGATTACAACACAGCATTCACAGAACTGCAGGCAGGAGCACTGGATGCACTTGCAATCGATATCGGTGTTGCCAAATACCAGCTCAACTCCAGAGGAGAGGGATTCAAGATCCTTGATGAGACTCTGAACACAGAGCAGTATGCGATCGGTTTCAAGAAAGGCAATGACGAGCTTTGCGATATCGTAAACGCAGACCTTCAGAAACTGGCAGACGACGGAACTGTAGCAGAGCTTGCTGAGAAATATGAGATCGCTGATATGGTAACTCTCAAGGCTTCTGATGATGCTGATGCGAAAGAAGATACAGAAGAAGCTTCTGATGATGCGGAAGCTGAGAAAACATCCGAAGACGCAGAATGATCAGAAATTCAAAAATACGAAATAAGATATAAGACATATGGGATGCTCCCTGGGGTCTCACCGGGGAGCATCCCTGTTGTAAGTTAATGGAGGAGAAGACATGAGTTTTCAGGTAATGTTACAGCAGCTTACCACAGGATTCGGTTCTACGCTGGTTATCTTTTTTCTGACTTTACTTTTCTCACTGCCGTTGGGGATGGTAGTATATTTCGGAAGAGTAAGCCGTTTCAAGCCACTGAGCTGGATCGTGAAAGCCTATATTTCTATTATGAGAGGAACACCGCTGATGCTGCAGCTGCTTTTGTGGTATTTCGGACCGTTTTATCTCTGGGGAATGAATATCGGGGGGTACAAATTTACAGCGATCATCCTTGGATGTTCTCTGAACTATGCAGCTTATTTTGCTGAGATCTACCGCTCCGGAATTGAATCTATCCCGGTCGGACAGTATGAGGCAGCACAGCTTCTCGGCTATAACAAGAGCCAGACATTTTTTAAGATCGTACTTCCGCAGGTTGTCAAAATCGTACTTCCGTCAGTGACGAATGAAGTTATCACCCTTGTCAAGGATACATCACTTGTATATTCTGTATCCTACATCGAGATGTTTGCACTGGCAAAACAGATCGCAGCAGCACAGACAACGGTCCTTCCGTTTGTGATCGCAGGTGTATTCTATTATGTATTCAATTTTGTTGTTGCATGGGTAATGGAATGGCTTGAAAAGAAAATGAACTATTATCGTTAGGAGGAATGGGCGTGAGTACGAATCTTCTTGAAATGAATCATATCAAAAAACAGTTTGACGGGCTTCAAGTGCTGAAAGACGTTTCCATCCATGTAGAGGAAGGAGAGGTGCTTTCTATCATCGGACCTTCCGGCTCCGGCAAGTCTACACTGCTCCGCTGTGCGACACTTCTGACACGCATCGACGGTGGAGAAATCAGCTACATGGGCAAAAAGGCGATCTGGACAGAAAATGGCAAAGTCTGTATGCCGTCCAAGAATGAGATCAAGGATATCCAGTCCTGCTTCGGTCTGGTGTTCCAGAACTTCAATCTTTTTCCGCATTTTACCGTCATGAAAAATATCACAGATGCACCGATCCATGTACAGAAACGAAACAAAGACGAAGTTTATAAAGAAGCAAGAGAACTTCTGGCAAAGATGGGACTTTCTGATAAGGAAGATGCCTATCCGTATCAGCTTTCCGGCGGACAGTGCCAGCGTGTCGCGATCGCAAGGGCACTTGCACTGAATCCGAAGATCCTCTTTTTTGATGAGCCGACATCCGCACTCGATCCGGAACTTACAGGAGAAGTCCTTCGTGTTATCCGTTCTCTGGCGGATCTTCATATTACGATGGTGATCGTAACACATGAGATGAATTTTGCAAAAGATATCTCCGACAGAGTCATCTTTATGGATAAGGGCGTGATCGCAGTAGAAGGAACACCTTCCGAGGTATTTTCTTCCAGCAACGCCAGAATGAAAGAATTCCTTGGCAAATTTCATCAGGGAGAAAAATAAAGGGATTGCTTTTAATCAGGCAATGTTATATAATTTCAGCGTAAAGACAGGAAAAATACTAAGATTAACCGCAGTTACCCCTGCGGTTAATCTGGCGAGAGGATAGGAGTAAATACCATGAGTACAGACAGATATGTAAGCCCCCTTTCAGAGCGTTATGCCAGCAAGGAAATGCAGTACATTTTTTCTCAGGATATGAAATTCCGTACATGGAGAAGATTGTGGATCGCTCTGGCAGAAACAGAAAAAGAACTTGGCCTCAATATCACCCAGGAGCAGATTGACGAACTCAAGGCTCACAAGGATGATATCAACTATGACGTGGCCAGGGAGAGAGAACGTCAGGTACGTCACGACGTTATGTCCCATGTGTATGCATATGGAGTACAGTGCCCGAAAGCAAAGGGAATCATTCATCTGGGTGCAACCTCCTGTTATGTAGGAGATAATACAGATATCATCGTAATGGCAGAAGCTCTGAAGCTTGTTCAGAAGAAACTGGTCAATGTGATCGCAGAGCTTTCCAAATTCGCAGATAAATACAAGGATCAGCCTACACTGGCATTTACCCATTTCCAGCCGGCACAGCCGACAACTGTTGGTAAACGTGCTACTCTGTGGACTCAGGAATTCATGATGGATCTTGAGGATTTGGAATATGTTCTCGGAAGTCTCAAGCTTCTTGGATCCAAGGGAACAACCGGAACACAGGCAAGCTTCCTGGAACTTTTTGACGGGGATCAGGAAACAATTGACAAGATCGATCCGATGATCGCGCAGAAGATGGGATTCAAGCAGTGCTATCCGGTTTCCGGACAGACCTACTCCCGCAAAGTCGATACAAGAGTCCTGAATATTCTTGCAGGTATTGCGGCAAGTGCACACAAGATGTCCAACGACATCCGCCTTCTCCAGCACCTCAAGGAAGTTGAGGAACCGTTCGAGAAATCTCAGATCGGATCTTCCGCAATGGCATACAAGAGAAATCCAATGAGAAGTGAGCGTATTGCTTCTCTTTCCAGATACGTGATGATCGACGCACTGAATCCGGCGATCACTTCCGCAACACAGTGGTTTGAGAGAACCCTGGATGATTCTGCAAACAAGCGTCTCAGCATTCCGGAAGGATTCCTTGCGATTGACGGTATTCTTGACCTCTGTCTGAACGTAGTAGACGGACTGGTAGTATATCCGAAAGTAATCGAGAAACACATGATGGCAGAGCTTCCATTCATGGCAACTGAGAACATCATGATGGATGCAGTTAAGGCAGGCGGCGACCGTCAGGAACTTCATGAGCGCATCCGTGAGCTTTCCATGGAAGCAGGACGTACTGTGAAGGTAGAAGGAAAGGACAATAACCTTCTTGACCTGATCGCGGCAGATCCGGCATTCAACCTTACGATCGAAGAACTCAACAAGTCCATGGAGCCTTCCAGATATGTAGGAAGAGCCAAAGAGCAGACCACAGCTTTCATTGAGAAAGTGGTACAGCCGGTTCTCGACGAGCACAAAGAAATGCTGGGAATCAAAGCAGAAATCAATGTCTAAAATACAGATCAATCAAAAACACGAGGAGGATAAAGTGTTATGGTCAAAGCAGTAGTTGGAGCTAACTGGGGAGATGAAGGTAAAGGTAAAATTACCGATATGCTTGCTCAGGAGGCAGATATCATCGTAAGATTTCAGGGAGGTGCAAACGCAGGTCATACAATCGTAAATGACTATGGTAAATTTGCACTGCACACACTTCCGTCAGGTGTATTCTACAATCACACCACAAGCGTGATCGGAAATGGTGTTGCTCTGAACATTCCGGTGTTCTTCAAAGAATATAACGAAGTGATCGAGAGAGGAGTTCCGGCACCGAAGATCATGATCTCCGACAGAGCACAGATCGTAATGCCATATCACATCCTGTTCGATCAGTATGAAGAAGAACGTCTTGGCGGCAAATCTTTCGGATCCACCAAATCCGGTATCGCTCCGTTCTATTCAGATAAATATGCAAAGATCGGTTTCCAGGTAAATGAACTGTTCCACGACGATGCCCTGAAAGAAAAAGTAGAGCGCGTTGTTGCAACAAAGAATGTTTTACTGGAGCACCTGTATCATAAACCGCTTCTTGATCCGGATGAGATCTATGCAGAACTGATGAAATACAAAGAAATGGTAGCTCCGTATGTTGGAGACGTTTCCCTGTTCCTGTGGAATGCGATCAAAGACGGCAAACAGATCCTTCTCGAAGGACAGCTTGGATCCCTCAAGGACCCGGATCACGGAATCTACCCAATGGTTACATCATCTTCCACACTGGCTGCATATGGTGCGATCGGTGCAGGAATCCCGCCATATGAGATCAAACAGGTTATCACAGTCTGCAAAGCATACTCCAGCGCAGTAGGAGCAGGTGCTTTCGTTTCTGAGATCTTTGGCGAGGAAGCTGACGAACTCAGAAGAAGAGGCGGCGACGGCGGAGAGTACGGCGCAACAACCGGACGTCCGAGACGTATGGGATGGTTTGACTGTGTTGCTTCCAAATACGGATGCCGTATGCAGGGAACCACAGACGTGGCATTTACTGTACTTGATGTACTTGGATATCTTGATGAGATCCCGGTATGCACAGGCTACGAGATCGACGGCAAAGTTACTACAGAATTCCCGACAACAGGACTTCTTGAGAAAGCAAAACCTGTTCTCGAGGTACTTCCGGGATGGAAGACAGACATCCGTGGAATCAAGAACTACGAAGATCTTCCGGAAAACTGCCGTAAATACGTAGAGTTCGTAGAGAAACAGATCGGATTCCCGATCACCATGATCTCCAACGGACCAGGAAGAAACGATATTATCTACAGAAATAAATAAATTACAAAGCGCCGGGGAGTTTTTCTCCGGCGTATTTCATATTGAGGTGTTTATGAAAAACGGAAAAAGAATCGCAGCCCTTCTGGGTGTTGTGGCACTGCTGATCATCTTCTGCCTGCCGATGTTTTTTGCATTGAAGGGCGATTTTTCGCAGGAAGCATTTATGGCATCCTTGTATACGGTGCTTTTTGTGGCAGTCATGGGGTATGTGATCTGGATGGTATTTCGACTTGTAAATAAGAAGAAAAACGAGGAGGATAAACGTATGATCAAAAATATTGTTTTTGACGTAGGACTTGTGCTGGTGGAATTTAACTGGCAGTCTTATCTGGACAGTTTTCACTTTGACAAAGAAAAAAGAGATAAGATCGCAAAGGCAACCTTCCAGAGTGAAGTGTGGGATGAGCGTGACAAAGGACTTCTTGAAGAAAGAGAATATCGTGAGAAATTCAAGGCACTGGCTCCGGAGTATGCAGAGGATATCGAGGATGTTATCAGGAATTCTACGAGATGTGTCACGAAGATGGACTATGCAGAGACCTGGACAAAATATCTTAAGGAGCAGGGATATAACCTTTACATCCTGTCCAATTACAGCAGATATATGCTGGACGGCACGAAGCAGAATGAAATGCCATTTCTGAAATATATGGACGGAGTTATTTTCTCCTGTGATGTAAACCAGATGAAACCGGATATAGAGATTTATCAGACACTGCTCAGTAAATTTAATCTGAAAGCAGAGGAGACGTTGTTCATTGATGACCGTGCAGAGAACTGCCAGGGTGCAGAAAAGGCAGGAATCCACACAATTCAGTTTAAAGATCTCAAACAGGCAGCGAAAGAAATGGAAGAAACTTACGGGATCAAATAAAAATCCCGGGACCGCGGCATTTCGTCAGTCCCAGGACCTTGTAAGGGGAGGATATAAGTATTTCTTAGATTGTATCTTTTGCTGTGCCGCCGATATGGGTTTCGGTGGACATTTATAGTATGGGCATGTGAATCCCTTTTTATACAACTTTCTTATAATTTGTATAAAAAGGGATTTGTCTTTTGTGAGAAAAGATGATATAATGGGGCACAGGCAAAATTTTTGAAAAGAGGATGAAAACAAATGAGTGATAAAACAATCTTAGAGCAGTGGCGTTCAATTGCTTACGATCAGCAGGCAGACCGCAATCAGCTCCAGAGATTCTGGGCAAACTATTTCAATATCGAGAAGGGAATCTACGAGCAGCTTCTTTCCAATCCGGACGAAGTTGTAAGCGGTACAGTCAAAGAACTGGCTGAGAAATACGGACAGGAAGTCCTGACTATGGTTGGTTTTCTTGACGGAATCAATGACAGCCTTAAGATCCCGAACCCGATCGAGACAATGGATGAGAACACCAGAGTAACTCTGGCTTTTGATAAAGAACTTCTTTACAAGAACATGGTTGATGCCAAGGCAGACTGGCTGTATCAGCTTCCTCAGTGGGATGCGATCTTCACAGAGGAGAAACGTAAAGAACTGTACATGGAGCAGAAGAAATCCGGTACAGTTGTAAAGCCGCACAAGATTGGCCGTAACGATCCTTGTCCGTGCGGCAGCGGTAAGAAATACAAACATTGCTGTGGAAGATAATGAAAGTCCGGCCAGATCTGGATTATATTATCGTGCTTGGCGCACATGTCGCAGGCACACGGTTATCCAAAGCCCTTCTGGAACGAACCAGGAGGGCTTTGCGTTATCTTGAGGAGAATCCTGAGACACGCGCGGTTCTCTCCGGCGGACAGGGGCAGGGAGAGCAGATCAGCGAGGCGGAGGCAATGTACCGGTATCTCACAGAGCATGGGATTGACGGTTCCCGGCTGATCCTTGAGGACAGGTCCACCAATACAAAGGAGAATCTGGATTTCAGCCTGGAGAAGATCGGGACACTGGATACCTCGATCGGGATCGTGACGAATCATTTTCATGTGTTCCGTGGTGTGGCGATCGGCAGAAAGTGTGGATGCAGGCAGATTTATCCCATTCCGGCGAGATACAGAACCTGGAGACTGCTGGTTTATATTCCACGTGAAATCCTTGCGATCATCAAGGATAAAATAGTAGGAAATTTGTGAACAAAATAAAATATAAAAAAAATTAAAAAAAGTGTTGACACTTTGCCAAACACATAGTATACTAACGAAGTCGGTTGCGAGAGAGCACTTCGAAAGAGAGTTCTTGAAGCGGCAGGCACAGGAAGTGGGATCTTAGCTCAGCTGGGAGAGCATCTGCCTTACAAGCAGAGGGTCATAGGTTCGAGCCCTATAGGTCCCATACCTCAAGAGAATATGGCGAGATAGCTCAGTTGGCTAGAGCACACGGTTCATACCCGTGGTGTCGAGGGTTCGAATCCCCCTCTCGCTATTAGAATGGGATCTTAGCTCAGCTGGGAGAGCATCTGCCTTACAAGCAGAGGGTCATAGGTTCGAGCCCTATAGGTCCCATACCTCAAATAGAATATGGCGAGATAGCTCAGTTGGCTAGAGCACACGGTTCATACCCGTGGTGTCGAGGGTTCGAATCCCCCTCTCGCTACTTGAATCCCCTGAAATTCAGGGGATTTTTTTGTATAAAAACACAGGATGTACAATAAATTTTTTTGGTGTCACCTGTCGAAAAATTTGCGTCTAGGAATTTCAAAAGATTTGTTGTATGATATAGAATGCGTAAGAAATCAAAAAGAAAGGGGACATCAGACCGTGGGGAAAAAAATGCTTTTTGTTTTTAATCCCAAAGCAGGAAAGGGCAGGATCAAGATGCACCTCCTGGATATCGTAGATATTTTCAGCGGACATGATTATGAAGTCATTATCCGTGCTACGCAGGCACCGCGTGATGCCTATGAAAAAGCCAAAGAATATGCAGATTCTGTTGATCTGATCGTATGCAGTGGAGGTGACGGCACTCTTGACGAAGTTGTTACCGGAATTATGGAAACAGGAAGCAATGTACCGATCGGATATATTCCTGCCGGAAGTACGAATGATTTTGCCAACAGTCTTTTTATGCCTAAGAATATGGTCAAAGCGGCAGAGATGATTACGAAAGAAGAACTTTATCACTGTGACATCGGCAGATTTAATCAGCAGACATTTGCATACGTTGCTGCTTTTGGACTTTTTACAGATGTGTCCTATGAGACAGATCAGGATCTCAAGAATGTTCTTGGACATGTGGCATACATTCTGGAAGGTGTAAAGCGTCTTTTTGACATCAAGTCTTATCATATGAAGGTTACTTCAGATGAACTTGAGGTGGAAGATGATTTTATCGTCGGAATGGTAACAAATTCCAGATCTGTAGGTGGATTTAAGAATCTTACCGGGAAGAATGTCGATATGAATGATGGACTCTTTGAGGTGACACTGATCGTGAATCCAAAGAATCCGCTGGAACTGCAGGAGATCATTACAGCTCTTGTAATGGCAGAGGACAATACGGATCTTGTATATTCCTTCAAGACCAGGAAGCTTACGATCGAGGCAGAAGAAGAAGTCCCATGGACTCTGGATGGAGAATTTGGCGGCGACCACAGGATCATAGAGATTGAGAACCGTCATAAGGCACTGAATCTTTATCTTAAGAGTACCAAAAATTAAACTGTCAAGAAACAATTAATAGAAATACAATCAAAGGAGAAACAGAATGTCAGATTACGTGAATGTAACAGAACTTTTTGGATGCGATGTATTCAATGATTCTGTCATGGAAGAACGACTCCCGAAGAAAGTTTACAAAGAACTCAAAAAAACCATCGAGGAAGGCAAGGAGCTTTCACCGGAAGTAGCAGATGTCGTTGCTCATGAGATGAAGGAATGGGCAATCGAGAAAGGTGCGACACATTACAGCCACTGGTTCCAGCCACTGACAGGTGTGACAGCAGAGAAGCACGATGCTTTTATCACAGCACCGAAGGAAAATGGCAAGGTTCTTATGAGCTTTTCAGGTAAAGAACTGATCAAAGGAGAATCCGATGCATCTTCTTTCCCGTCAGGTGGACTTCGTGCTACATTTGAGGCGAGAGGTTATACAGCATGGGACTGCACTTCACCGGCTTTTGTACGTCATGATGCCGCAGGCGGCACACTTTGCATCCCGACTGCATTCTGCTCCTATACAGGAGAGGCACTGGACCAGAAGACACCGCTTCTCCGCTCTATGGAAGCAATCAATACACAGGCATTACGTCTCATCAGACTTTTTGGAAATACCACATCTAAGAAAGTAACTCCGTCTGTCGGTGCAGAGCAGGAATACTTCCTCGTAGATAAGGAAAAATGGCTTCAGCGAAAAGACCTTACATATACAGGAAGGACTCTGTTTGGAGCAATGCCTCCGAAGGGACAGGAGATGGACGACCATTATCTTGGAACCATCCGTCAGAGGATTTCCGCTTATATGAAAGAAGTCAACGAAGAATGCTGGAAACTGGGCGTGACAGCCAAGACACAGCACAACGAAGTTGCACCGGCACAGCATGAGCTGGCTCCGATCTATGCACCGGCAAACATCGCAGCAGACCATAACCAGATCATGATGCGCATCCTCAAGAAAGTAGCGAGCCGTCACGGTATGCGCTGCCTGCTCCATGAGAAACCATTCGCAGGAGTCAATGGTTCCGGTAAGCACAATAACTGGTCCCTGACTACAGATGACGGGATCAACCTTCTGGATCCTGGCAAGACACCGCATGAGAACGTTCAGTTCCTTCTCGTCCTGACCTGTATCCTCAAGGCTGTAGATACACATGCAGACCTTCTCCGTGAGTCCGCGGCAGATGTCGGAAACGACCAGAGACTTGGTGGAAACGAAGCACCGCCGGCAGTGATCTCTGTATTCCTTGGCGAGCAGCTTGGTGATGTCCTGGATCAGCTTATCAGCACAGGAACAGCCACACACAGCAAGAAGGGAACCATCCTGGAGACAGGTGTCAAGACTCTTCCGGACTTCATGAAGGACGCAACGGACAGAAACCGTACTTCACCGTTCGCTTTTACCGGAAACAAGTTCGAATTCCGTATGGTGGGCTCCAGAGACTCTATCTCTGAATGCAACGTCGTACTGAATACGATTGCAGCCGAGGCTTTCAAAGAAGCCTGCGACCGTCTGGAAGCAGCCGAGGACTTTGATATGGCAGTCCATGATCTGATCAAGGAATACGCGATCGATCATCAGAGGATCGTATTCAACGGCAACGGATATGCTCCGGAATGGGCAGAGGAAGCGAAACGCCGCGGACTTCCGAACCTTCCATCCATGGTAGATGCGATCCCGGCACTCACCACAGATAAAGCTGTGAAACTGTTCGAGGAATTCCATGTATTTACCAGAACAGAGCTGGAATCCCGTGCAGAGATCCAGTACGAGATCTATGCAAAAGCGATCAACATTGAAGCCAAGACCATGATCGACATTACAACCAAGCAGATCATCCCGGCAGTGATCAGATATACGACTGTACTGGCAGATTCCATCAATGCCGTACAGGCAGTCGGTGCGATCGATGTGAGCGTACAGCTTGACCTTCTCAAGAAATGCTCTGCACTTCTCAAAAGCACCAACAGCGCAATGAACAAACTTTCTAAGGCAGTAGCCAAAGTTCCGGAGATCCCGGAGGGAAGAGAACGCGCCGTATACTGCAAGGACACTATCACAAAAGCAATGGAAGAACTGCGTACACCGGTGGATGAACTGGAAATGCTGGTTGACAAGGAAATGTGGCCGATGCCTTCCTACGGCGATCTGATCTTTGAAGTATAAGATTTTCGGGAGTACTTATAAATGGAAGAATTAAGATTTCTGGAGGAACAGAATGTTTCTCCAGAACTGATAAAAAGAGTCGAAGAATTCAGACAGGCTTATCCGGTAAAGGAAGAAGCAGCAGGAAGGATCACGAAACCTTCCATACCTTTCTATGGAAAGGAGATCCTGGAGATGGCGATCGCAGCCATCCTCCAGGGTCAGAACCTGCTCCTGACCGGACCGAAAGCGACCGGCAAGAATATCCTTGCCGAGAACCTGTCATATATTTTTAACCGTCCGTCTTACAATGTATCGTTTCACGTAAATACCAACAGTGGTGATCTGATCGGAACGGATACTTTTGAGGACAACGAAGTGAAGCTTCGCAAGGGAAGTATCTACCGCTGTGCAGAATATGGCGGATTCGGTATCCTGGACGAGATCAATATGGCAAAAAACGACGCAGTTTCTGTGCTTCATGCGACACTGGACTACCGCCGTTCCATCGATGTGCCGGGATATGACAAGATAGACCTTCATCCGGCAGCGCGGTTTATCGGAACGATGAACTATGGATACGCAGGAACCAAGGAGCTGAACGAAGCTCTGGTTTCCCGTTTCCTCGTGATCGATATGCCGGCGCAGACAGAGGAAACACTTCGTTTTATTTTTAAAGAAATGTTCCCGGATGCAAAGGAAAAAGCCATTGAGCAGTTTACCGGACTGTTCCTGGATCTCCAGCTCAAAGCACTGAACAGTGAGATCTCCACGAAGGCGCTGGATCTTCGAGGACTTCTGGCGGCAATGAAGATCATCAAAGTCGGACTTTCTCCGTCCCTTGCAGTGCAGATGGGAATCGTGAACAAGACGTTTGATGTCTTTGAGAAGGAAATCGTGGAGGACGTTGTACATACGAGGATTCCGGCAGAATGGATCAGAGAGGATGTCTATGAATAAAGAAGAAACACTGGAAATAGAGGACAGCCGTCTGGAACTCGAGAACCGGATCCGAAATCTTCTGTGGACAGTCAGCGGTGATTATAAACTGGATATGAAACCGGATGTTTCACTTTTTCTCCGCTCGAAGGCGATTGCCCTTTATGACGGAATCAAACAGGGAGCCCTGGCAAGATTTTATGATAAAGATCTTCTGGGGCTTTATCTCGTCAAAAAAGTATTTCTGCAGGCTGACGAAGGCGAACTGACTGCTGTTGCACAGCTCTGCATCGAGGAGGCGATCGGAGAAAAGATCTGTGAGGAACGCCCGGGCATCCGGAACATGCAGAGAGAGGCTTTTGAGGATATTCTGGATCAGGAGTTCGAGAAGATGCCGTCACAGGCAGACTTTCTGGGAAGACTGAAGGTCGCGGTGCTCCGCAGGAGACTGGACGGAGGCGTATACAGAGTCGAACAGAAACTTCAGCCGTTTATGGATCTGGTGATCCGTTCCGGCGAGGCAGAGGATACGATGGAACTGATCCGCTGCATCGATGAACTGTATAATTCCATGATCGACCCGGCATTTGAACAGCGGCGAGGCAGTCTGGAACGTGTAATGGCGGTCACACTGGAAGAACTTACAGAATTTTCCTGGGAAGATTTTCTCTCTGAGGAGATGTATGAGGAAGCACTTGAGAGTTATGTCGAGAAACTGACGACCAACATGGCAGGCATGGAGGACCGCTCCGTGACAGAAGAGATGGAGCAGAAACGCCAGAAAAAGAAAAACATCACAGTAGTCACTCCCGAAATGCTGGAAAAAGCCTACACCTATGTAGAACTGAACTACGGCAGAACCTATTTAAGCGAAGCAGAGGAAAAAAAGATCAACTATCTGATGTGCCGGGGCGTTCACAGCGACTGCAGCCTTTATTTCACAGAGGGAGTCCTTAAGAATCCGGTAAAACGAAATTACCAGTATGAATACGCGAAGCGCCTGCGGAACAAGAATATCTGGCTGTACCATGACAAGCACCGTATCGTGAAGCGGAATATTTCTGTGCTGACAGATACACTCCGCAAATCTCTTGTCCTCAGAAGTGAGACACAGACAGTCCTTTCTGACCGCGGACAGATCGTACCATCGAGGCTGTGGCGGGTCGGACGAAGCCAGGATGCGAAACTTTTTGAAAGAGAGCTCAAGGCGGATGCGTCAGATTTCGTAGTGGATGTACTGATCGATGCGAGCGGTTCGCAGATGAGCCGGCAGGGAGAGGTGGCGCTTCAGGCATATATCATCAGCGAAGCCTTAAGCAATGTCGAAATCCCTCACAGAGTGATGAGTTTCTGCACATTCTGGGATTATACGATCCTTCACCGGTTCCGGGAATACGATGACCCGCGGTCAGCGAATGAGAATATTTTTAATTATGTAACATCTTCCAACAACAGGGACGGACTGGCGATCAAGACCGCCGGATACGGACTTCTCGCAAGAGAAGAGGAAAAAAAGATCCTGATCGTTTTGAGCGACGGCAAGCCTTACGATGTGCTGGTGAACCGTCCGAATGCGAGAAATCCGAAACCATATCAGGGAAAAGAAGCGATCGCGGATACCGCAACGGAGATCCGCCGTCTGAGGAATCTGGATGTCAGCGTCCTAGGTGTTTTTGCAGGAGAGGAGAAGGACCTTGCCACGGAAAAAAAGATCTTCGGCAAGGATTTTGCCTATATCCGTAATATCAAAAATTTCTCGAAGATTGTCGGAAGGTATCTGACAAAACAGCTGGAAACTGATGGATAATAGACAGAAATGTGCAAAATTTCCAAAAAGAGTTAAATAAGACGAACGAAAATATAAAAATTTCATAAAATCGCCCTTGCTAATACAACCAAAGTCGGTTATAATAGTCTGAGGTTCATATACCAATAAAAACAAGGGAGAGGAAATCAATGAACGAGAACAAAGAGTTCAAGCCGTATATTCCTGCTGAGAAAGTCACAGCAGAGATGACGGTAACATCAGTGATCATGGGTGTCATCCTTGCTATCGTATTTGGTGCTGCTAACGCGTACCTCGGACTTCGTGTCGGTATGACTGTTTCTGCATCTATTCCGGCAGCAGTTATTTCTATGGGTGTTATCCGTGTCATCATGAAGAAAAACTCCATTCTGGAGAGTAACCTGGTACAGACCATCGGTTCCGCCGGTGAATCACTTGCAGCAGGTGCTATCTTCACAATGCCTGCTCTTTTTTTATGGGCAGAAGAAGGTCTCTGTGACAAACCGAGTCTGGTTGAGATCACTCTGATCGCACTTTGCGGTGGTATCCTTGGTGTACTTTTCATGGTACCGCTTCGTAACGCTCTTATCGTAAAAGAGCACGCAACACTTCTCTATCCGGAAGGAACTGCCTGCGCAGACGTACTTCTTGCCGGTGAAGAGGGTGGAGCTAATGCATCTACTGTATTCTCAGGAATGGGACTTGCAGCAGTATTCAAATTTGTAGTAGACGGTCTGAAGGTGATCCCGGCAGACGTTTCTGCAGCATTTACATCCCTCAAGGGTGAGATCGGTATGGAAGTATATCCGGCACTTCTTGGTGTTGGTTATATCGTAGGACCGCGTATCGCATCCTTCATGTTCGTAGGTTCACTTGTAGGATGGATGGTCATCATCCCGATGATCTGTCTGTTCGGACCAGACACATGGCTGTATCCGGCAGCACAGGGAACTACAATCGCTGACCTGTATGCAAACGGCGGAGCAGCTGCAATCTGGAGCACATACGTTAAATACATCGGAGCTGGTGCTATCGCTACTGGTGGTATCATTTCCCTGATCAAATCCCTGCCGCTGATCATCAGCACATTCCGTGATTCCATGAAGAGCATGAAGGGCGGATCTGTTAAGGGAACAGCAAGAACTGACCAGGATCTTCCGATGAACTTTATCCTGATCGGAATCCTTGCAATGGTAGCTATCATCTGGGCTGTACCGGCTATCCCGGTTAACCCGCTTGGTGCACTCCTTATCGTAATCTTCGGATTCTTCTTTGCAACTGTATCTTCCCGTATGGTAGGTATGATCGGTAGCTCCAACAACCCGGTTTCCGGTATGGCGATCGCTACACTTCTGATTTCCACAATGGTGATCAAAGGAAGCGGACAGACTGGAATCGATGGTATGAAAGCAGCTATCGCTATCGGTTCTGTTATCTGTATCATCGCAGCTATCGCTGGTGATACTTCTCAGGACCTTAAGACAGGATTCCTTCTTGGAGCAACTCCTAAGACACAGCAGATCGGTGAGCTGATCGGTGTTGTTGCTTCCGGTCTTGCAATCGGTGGTGTTCTTTATCTTCTGGATGCAGCATGGGGATACGGCGGAGCAGAAGTTCCGGCTCCGCAGGCAGGACTTATGAAGATGATCGTTGAGGGTATCATGGGAGGAAACCTTCCTTGGACACTCGTATTCATCGGAGTATTCCTTGCAATCGGTATGGAAATCCTGAGAATCCCGGTAATGCCATTCGCAATCGGTCTCTACCTTCCAATCTACCTGAACGCAACCATCATGATCGGTGGTGTTGTTCGTATGCTGATGGATGGCAGAAAGAACGTTGATGAGAACACAAAGAACGATCAGGTTACAGACGGTACTCTGTACTGTGCTGGTATGATCGCCGGTGAGGGTCTTGTTGGTATCGCACTTGCGATCCTTGCAGTTGCAGGTGTCAGCCTGGATATCTCTGGTGTTGCTAACTTTGGTAACATCGGTGGTGTTATCCTCATGGTTATCATGATCCTTACACTGCTTAAATTCTCCTTATGGAAAAAGAAAAAAGCCTGATGAAAAAACAGAATAAAAAAAGCAAAAAAGAAGTTTTGGATATCAACTATCTGGATCTGATCCCGGTGCGCGCAGAGGAACTTCAGTGGTTTACAGACCGCAGGGACCGTATCGTGCTCAAAGTCGAGAATACAGGGTTGTTCAACAAGATTGCCCAGAAGGTATTCAACAAACCGCAGTTCACCAAGGTACATCTGGATCAGCAGGGGACATTTATCTGGCCTCTGATCGATGGAGAACGTACCGTTGCTGATATCGCAGCACTGGTCAAGGACGAGTTCGGGGAGGCAGCAGAGCCGCTTTATCCGAGGATCGTCAAATATTTCCAGATCGTTGAGAGCTATCATTTCATAAAATTTGCAAACAAGCCTTCCAAGTAGGGCACACTAAGAACGGGAAACAGCCAAATCGCTGTATCCCGTTCTTTTGGGTTAAGGGATACTTTATTACAGTACAGCGATAGGAGAGTAGAAAGGAGAACTTATGAAAATTACGGGCAAAAAACCATGGTATATGGAATATCTGCTGATCATCGTTGGAACCGCACTGATGGCAACTGCGATCACTTCCTGTTTTGATGCGGCAGGATTGGTAACGGGAGGCTTTTCAGGCATTTCAATCCTGGTCAAAGCAGGAACAAAGAGTTTATACGGAAATGGAATTCCTCTCTGGGTAACAAACCTTGTATTAAACATTCCGGTGTTTCTTCTCGCAGCCAAAATAAAAGGAATTGCCTTTGTAAAAAAAGCACTTCTGGGAGATCTCTCTCTGACTGTCTGGCTGGCAGTCCTTCCGGCATGGAAACTGTCCGGAGATTTTCTTCTCGTGGCATTATATGGAGGCCTTTTGCAGGGTGTAGGGATCGGTCTTGTGTTCCTTGGGGGAGGAACGACAGGCGGGACCGATCTTCTTGCAGCAATCATCCAGAACTTTATGAGACATTATTCGATCGCGCAGATCATGCAGTTTGTTGACGGAGCAGTTGTATTGGTCGGCATGTATGTATTTGGGGTAGAGCGTGCACTTTATGCGATCATTGCAGTATATCTCGTCACAAAAGTATCCGACGGCATCATCGAAGGTCTTAAATTCTCCAAATCTGTCTACATCATCACAGAGAAGCCGGATGAAGTTTCACGCATGGTAATGGAGGATCTTGACCGCGGAATTACCGGAATCTCTGCGAAGGGAATGTATTCCGGACAGGATAAACTGATGCTTTTCTGCGTAGTCGGAAAGAAAGAACTGGTACATCTCAAGGAAATGATCGATGAGATCGACCCGAATGCGTTCGTGATCGTTGGGGATGCGAGAGAGGTCCATGGCGAAGGATTCCTCGAAAAATAGCAAAAATAAACAAAAAGTTGTAAAAAAGTTGTGTTTTCCTCTTTTATTTTTGGTGATTTTGTATTAAAATATAGTAAATATTCAGGTTGATATGGGGATAGCAAGAGAAAACGCACAATAAGCGAGAAGGGATGTAGGCAGATGATATCAAATCAGGTACTTCAGAATACACTGGAAGGATTAAAGGAAATCTCCAGGACAGAATTCTGCATTATTGACACCGAGGGAAAGGTGCTCGCAACGACATTTTCAGATTTTTCAATACAGCAGGGAGACATCCAGGCATTTGTAGAATCCCAGGCTGACAGTCAGCTCGTCAAGGGATTCCAGTATTTCAAGGTCTGTGACGACTATCAGTTGGAATATATTCTGGTCGCTCATGGAGACGATGAGGACACCTATATGATCGGTAAACTGGCAGCGTTCCAGATC
Source organism: Blautia intestinihominis (assembly GCF_040096655.1). Classification (NCBI taxonomy): domain Bacteria; kingdom Bacillati; phylum Bacillota; class Clostridia; order Lachnospirales; family Lachnospiraceae; genus Blautia; species Blautia intestinihominis. The sequence goes on from NZ_JBBMEI010000004.1 coordinate 26,130, forward strand.
CAGAATCTGATCGTTGCATATAAGGAAAGATTTGACAAGGACAGCTTTATCAAGAACCTTCTTCTTGATAACCTGCTCCTCGTAGATATTTACAACCGCGCCAAGAAACTGCACATCGATGCAGATGTACGCCGTGCAGTTATGATTCTGGAACTTCAGCAGGAGAAGGATCACAGTTCCATGGAGAGCGTGAAGAGTTTCTTCGGCGGCAAGAGCAAGGACTTTATTACTGCTGTTGATGAGAAGAGCATCATTATCGTCAAGGAACTTGAGGAGGGAGAGGGATATGCAGACCTGGACAAACTGTCTCATGCGATCCTTGATACTCTCGGACTGAACCAGAACGAAGAAACACATATCGCATATGGAACGATCGTAAATGAACTGAAGGAAGTTTCCCGTTCCTATAAGGAAGCAAGAATGGCACTTGATGTAGGTAAGATCTTCTTTGGAGAGAAGGATGTCATCGCATACAGCTCTCTTGGAATCGGCCGTCTGATCTACCAGCTTCCAATTCCGCTGTGTAAGATGTTCATCAAGGAAATCTTTGAGAACAAATCACCAGATGACTTCGATGAGGAAACTCTGGTCACCATTGACAAGTTCTTTGAGAACAGCCTCAATGTTTCCGAGACATCCAGACAGCTTTACATCCACAGAAACACTCTGGTATACCGCCTGGACAAACTCCAGAAGAGCACAGGCCTTGATCTTCGTGTGTTTGAGGATGCAATCACATTTAAGATCGCACTGATGGTTGTAAGATACATGAAGTATATGGAGACACTTGAGTACTAAAATCGTGAAAATTTTATGAATTCAACAAAAATACTTGCATTCTGCCAAAAGATATGTTACAACAATGTTACAAAAACATTAAACTATTTATGCAGCAAAATGCGTGAAATGCTGCCGGAGATTCTGGCAGCATTTTTTGCGCAAGAAGGAGGAACGGATGATTGATCTGATAGATGTGAGCAAATCATATGGCAAAGGGCTTCCGGCCGTTAACCATGTGAATCTGCATGTTGATAAAGGTGAGTTCGTGTTTGTTGTAGGAAGCAGTGGATCCGGTAAGTCTACCCTGATCAAGCTTCTTATGAAAGAACTGGACTGCACCAGCGGTCAGCTGATCGTAAGTGGTGAGCGTCTCGAGAAGATGAAACACCGCCGTGTAGCGAAATATCGTCGTAAACTGGGCGTTGTGTTCCAGGATTTCAGACTTCTCAAGGACCGCAACGTATATGAGAACGTAGCTTTTGCACAGCGCGTTATTGGAAGATCGACCAAGGTGATCCGCAAGCGTGTGCCGGAAGTACTGCAGGAAGTCGGACTTGCCGAGAAATACAAATCTTTTCCGGATGAGCTGTCCGGTGGTGAGCAGCAGAGAGTTGCCCTCGCGAGAGCACTCGTAAACCGCCCGGACATCCTTCTCGCAGACGAGCCGACAGGAAACCTCGACCCTAAGACTTCTGAGGAGATCATGAAACTTCTGGAGCAGATCAACGAGAAAGGCACGACGGTACTGGTGGTAACACATAACAAAGAAATCGTAAATGCGATGAAGAAACGAGTACTTACGATGCATGATGGTGTGATCGTCAGTGACGAAAAAGAAGGAGGATATCATGAGGCCTAGTACAATCTGGTATACTCTGAAACAGGGTATTATAAACATAAAGAGAAACTGGATGTTTTCACTGGCATCCATCCTGACCATGGCAGCCTGCATCTTCCTGGTAGGAGTTTTTTATTCAATGGTGACAAACGTCAATAATATTGCACATAAGGTGGAACAGGAAGTTCCGGTCACCGTATTCTTTGATGAAGGAACCACAGAGGAGCAGATGCAGGAAGTAGGCAATCTGATCCAGGCGCGTCCGGAAGTGGAGAGAATTGAATTTGAATCCGCAGACGAGGCATGGCAGAAATTTAAAGATCAGTATTTCCAGGGTTCTGATGCGGCAAATGGATTTAAGGATGACAACCCGCTGGTAAACTCGTCCAACTATCAGGTCTACCTCAATCAGATCGAGAAGCAGACAGAACTGGTTGCCTACATACAGGGACTGGATCATGTGCGTGATGTAGAGCAGTCAGAAAAAGCAGCCAACACACTTGGAAACTTTAACAAGCTGGTATCTTACGCATCTATGATCATCATTGCGATCCTTCTGGTCATTTCTATCTTCCTGATCAGCAACACGGTTTCTGTTGGTATTGCAGTCCGTAAGGAAGAGATCGGGATCATGAAGTACATCGGTGCGACAGACGGTTTTGTACGGGCACCGTTCCTGCTGGAAGGTATGGTACTTGGAGTGATCGGCGCGGCAATTCCGCTTACCGCCTTATATTTCATTTACAACACAACAGTAGAATACATTCTGACACGTTTCAATGTCCTCACAGGAGTGGTAGACTTTATTCCGGTATGGAAAATTTACCAGACACTGCTTCCTATGGGACTGGCACTTGGAATCGGAATCGGCCTGATCGGAAGTTTCCTGACTTCAAGAAAGCATTTAAGAGTATAAATATAAATATCTGAATATCTGATATGCGGCGTATGAAGCTGAGCCTCTTAAGCTGAGGACAGAACTCATAGGCCGCATATCTTGTTACATTGCATGTTGAGGAGCGCCAGCGGTGCGTTCTCTGATTTCGGGGAAAGGTGAATAATAAGATGAAACACGGGACATACATGAAGGGCGTGGCAACGGGAGTTGTTCTGACAATACTTGCAGGAGGCGGTATCAGGGCAGTACAGTTTTACCGTTCGGGAGAGATCCTTTCAGATGCATCTTTTACACAGAAAGTAAAATATCTGGAAAATATGATCGACGAGGAATATCTGGGAGATATCAGTACAGATGATCTGAAGGAAGGGGTGTATGCCGGACTGATCTACGGGCTGGATGATGTGTATTCCAGGTATTATACGAAAGAACAATACGATCAGGAAAATGCAACAACAGAAGGATCCTACGTTGGAATCGGAGTATCCATGCAGCAAAATGCGGCCGGTGGAGTGCAGATCGTGGAGTGTTATAAGGGAAGTACTGCAGAAGAAGCGGGAATCAAAGCTGGTGATGTGATCACCGCAATTGACGGAGAGGATATCACAGATGCAGAATTAAGTGATGTTGTTTCTATGATAAAGAAAAAGCAGGACGAAGACGTTGTCCTCACTGTACAGAGGCAGGGAGAGGATACACAGGAGATCACTGTCAAAGTAAGCGACGTGGAACTTCCATCTGTTTTCGGAGAGATGCTGGACGAAAATACCGGATATATTCAGATCACAGAATTTAAGGGCGTGACGGCGCAGCAGTATGAGGAAACGTTTGCAGACCTTAAAGATCAGGGAATGACCAGACTGATCGTTGATCTTCGAGACAACCCGGGAGGCCTTCTGAATATTGTCTGCGACATTCTGAGAGATATCCTTCCGGAAGGTCTGATTGTCTATACAGAAGACAAAAACGGAAACCGGAGCGAGGAAACCTGCGATGGCAAAAATCCTCTGGACATGTCACTTGCGGTCCTTGTCAACGGAAACAGTGCCAGTGCGTCTGAAATCTTTGCAGGAGCAGTCAAGGATTATGGAATCGGAACGATCGTAGGAACGACGACTTACGGCAAGGGCGTGGTGCAGTCGATCCGTCAGTTAAGTGACGGAAGTGCAGTAAAGCTGACCGTGGCAAATTATTATACGCCGAATGGAAATTCAATCAACAAGACAGGAATTGAGCCGGATGTGGAAGTGGAACTGGATGCATCTCTCGTAAACGAAACAGAGATCAGCCATGATGAGGACAACCAGCTTCAGGAGGCACTGAAGGTCCTGAATGACAAAAATTAAGTGGTGCAATGATGCCGGGTATGATAAAATAACAATGTAACCAGAGTCTGAAACATGGTGAGAAGCCGGAAAGGACCAGCTATGAACGATTATATGATCACAACAGACAATAATGCCGACCTTCCAGAGGATTTTTATAAGAATCATGAGGTGGGCTGCACATACTTAAGCTATACCCTGGAGGGAAAGGAATACACAGAGGGAAATTTCCTTCCGGTGGAAGAATTTTATAATAAAATGCGTGCAGGAAGTATGCCGACAACATCACAGGTCAATCCAGAGAGTGCCAGAGCACTTTTTGAGCCGTATCTTAAAGACGGGAGAGATATTCTGCACATTGCGTTTTCTTCGGGTCTTAGCGGTACGTTCAACAGCTGCCGGATCGCGGCAGAAGAACTGATGCAGGAATATCCCGGACGGCGTGTTCTGGTGCTGGATTCATTATCGGCATCTCTTGGACAGGGACTTTTGGTTTATCTTGCACAGGAGCGCAAAGAGAAGGGCGGCAGTATAGAGGATGTTGCGAATTGGGTTGAGACACACAAAAGAAATATTGTGCATCTTTTTACGGTAGATGATCTGGATCATCTTTATCGTGGCGGCCGGGTATCCAGAACTACTGCGTTTCTGGGAGGAATGTTGAATATCAAGCCAATTCTCCATGTGGATGATGCAGGAAAGCTGATTCCGATAGGAAAAGTACGGGGAAGGAAAAAATCTCTTCTCGAACTCGCAGATCTGATGGATCGTAAGATTGGAAGTTATGCAAAATCATGTAATATGATTTTTATCAGTCATGGGGACTGCCGTGAAGAAGCAGAATTTCTTGCCCGTAAAATCAAACAAAAATATCAGATCACAACAGAACTGATTAATGATGTCGGAGCAGTAATCGGGGCGCATTCCGGTCCTGGAACAATGGCATTGTTTTTTGTAGGCGATGTAAGATAAATGTAACAAATTTAAAAGAAATGTAAAATATACTTGCTTTTTTTATAGAAATTTATTACAATATTCCGTGGAGAAGTTGACAGACAGAACAAAAACCAGTGGGGTATTGGAAAGGAACAGAATATGAAAAGAGCAAGGTTACATAAACGATGCAAGATGTATGGACTTTCAGTGCTTTTTATGCTGACACTGCTATTGGGAAGCGGAGTATCTGTAAATGCGGCATCCAGCATTACGAATCAGACAGTTAAGACATCTATAACTGCTTCAGGGACACGTGCACTGAAAATTCAGTGGAACAGGATTTCAGGTGCCAGTGGCTACACTATATATCGAAGAGAGTCTCTGAGAAAACCTTTTAAGATTTACCGTAAGGTAACATCAGGAAGTACAACATCTTACCTGGACAGAAGTCTTCCGGTGGCAAAAACCTATCAGTATGCAGTAAGAGCATACCGCAGAGAAAATGGAAAATACGTTTTCAGTAAATATACTGCCGTTCTCGGAGCAACCAGACCAGATGGAACATCATCAACAATTAAAGCGGCATCCAGCAGCCAGATCAATATTGCGTGGAAGGCTGTAAGCAGAGCAGACGGATATCGTATTTACCGGAAGGCAAACAACGGAAACTGGAGTCTGGCAGCAGATGTCGGTTCTTCAAAAACATTTTACACAGATAAGAAAGTATCCGCAGGTACAAAGTACGTATATACGGTAAGACCTTACAAAAAAGCCGGAAATGTAAAATATCTTGGTACTTTAAAGCAGAGCAATACAGTGACAACTCCAAAAAGCTCTTCTTCTAATTCAAAGTTCAGCAGCAGCCAGAAGGAAGTCATGAAGAAAATCCTCTATGCTGTAGAGACTGGCGGACAGGTGTATGGAAATCAGGATTACAGTGATTTTACAGAGGCATTTACAAACAGTAAGACAGAATATGCGATTACGATAGGAGCCGGTCAGTGGTATGCAACTGAGGCACAGAGACTTCTGAAACTGATTCATACAACGAGCCCGAAGACATACAAGAAATACGATTCCAAGAATGAAGTATGGAATGATGTTGTAAATGCAGACTGGTCAAAGTATAGACTTGAGAAAAAAGACAAAAAAGATAAAAACAAAATACAGATAATAATAAATCTGATCAGTTCACCGGCAGGAATTAAATGTCAGGATTATCTGATGTATAAGCAGATTGAGGAGTATGAAGCAGAGGTACGAAATCTTGGGGTTAAAGATGCAAAGGCAGTGGGTGAATGCATTAATATCCGGCATCAGGGCGGTTATGGAGCAGTAACCAGAATTCTTGGTAAAACCCGGGGTGAGTATACCCTTGACAATATCTACAAGGCTATGAGTACAGATACAGGAGGTCAGGTAGGAACATATAAGACCCGTCAGCAGAAAGTATATACCTGGCTTAAGACATACATGAAGTAAATAAACATCCGAAGTGATCGGCTCTGCAGGGAGCCGGTCATTTTTTTCGACAAATATCGTTGCATGAATGAGAAAACCGATGCTATAATATATGCAGACTAACTGTCGAAATGGCAGGAAATCATAGGTTCGGAAAGAGCGAGGAAAATACAAATGATCTTGACAGAGGACAAAACATATACCATGTCACTGGAGACCGAGGATAACAGCAGTGACAGTGTACTGACAAACAAAACCGTTGAACTGGAGTTTTCAAACAAAGAACTCCTTCATGCGATCATCACCTGTGGAATGCCGATCCAGAGACTGACTGCGGCATATCTTGAGAAACGCAGACTGGAAGTCCTTTATAAGCTGTTTCTTGTGGAGACTGCACTGGATACAGAGGGAGACAGGCTCAAGAAGGCCAGGAAGATCGCTTACCTGGATTCTTCGGAGAAGAGTGTTATTTCCTATTATATGGGCATGTTTTTTACAAAGATGATCAGCAGCCGGCTGTATGGAACAGATTATCTTACACAGCTGAACCTGATCCGTAAGCCGGATGAGAAAGAGTTTATTGATTTCTTTGCAAGCGAGTGGAGACCGGAGATGATCGGTTATCGTCCTGGCGCACAGACCTGGAGCGTGTGGGAAGCCAAGGGCGGCAGTAACCGCAGGGAACAGGCGCTCAAGAAGGGTGCACAGCAGCTGGAAGCGATCGGCACGGTAAATGGAGCCGGACCAGATCCGGGAGTTGTCTGCATGACATATTATGATCATGGATATTTATGTGGGATCTTAAGAGAACCGGAAGGTGATACCGAGGGCGAAAAGATTGTATTTACACCGGAAGAATTCTACAGATCTTACTATAAACCAATCTGTGAGTTGTTCCTTGATAAAGAGAGTGGACTGAGATTTCATGATTCCAATGCGGAGATTGCGGTGACGATCCCATATTTCTCAGAGAAGTATGAAGAACCGGAGGAACGTAAGGTGCGTGTCGGGATCTCACGTAAACTTCTGCAGGCACTGATGGAAGAAGACTATTCCCGTGTTGCAGAGCTTGCGGGAGAACAGAACCTGACAGAATGCCCGGAGGGAGCATACCTTGGAGCAGACGGAATTTATATCAGATAAAAATATTTCCCAAAAGAAAAGAGGACTTTGCTTTGTGCAGAGCCCTCTTTGTGTTACAGTTAATCTTTCTTTTTCCAGTCTCGCCATTTTTTCATGGCCTCCGGATTCTGCTGTTCCAGGCGTTCTTCCAGACGTTTACGGTTCTGTTCCAGCTTGGAAGCAAGTTCCGGATGTTCTTCCAGAATCTTCTCACGGATACGGCTTCGGCGTTTCTCAATCAGTTCCAGGATATGTCCATGTTCTTTGTGCAGTTCTTCTGGAAGTTCATCGATATGCAGCTCAATTCGGTGCAGGATCTCATCTTCGTCCAGAGCACCAAAGGCATGCCAGTTTTCGAAATGCTCCCGGAGACCTTCGTCGGATAACTTCTCAACGTCAGGCATCTGATGGAGATGCTGGATGATCTGGTGAGTAGCTTCTTCCAGTTCCCGTACAGTATTGCTGCCAAATGCCCAGGCAAATTCTTCCAGTGTATTCTCTTCTTCGGCAGGAAGATGGGACTGGCTGCGGATCTGAGCCAGTTTTTTCTCCGCCTCCGGAATTTCCAGATCATAGGGTTTCTGGACATCGGCATCGTTAAGTGCGGCCAGGATAGTCCTGCGGACACAGCCTTCCTTGATAAGATGACCAATTCCGAGAGAGCGCATCTGCTCATTCAGATTGGAAGAATGTTCCGTGATGTAGAACTGGATCCCTTTTTTCTTCATGCTTGAGGCAATGGCTTCCAGACGGTCAGCGGCTGTGATATCGATGGAGTTGATGGAAGATGCATCCACGATCATAACTTTCGTGTCTTCTTTTATGCTGTTTTCAAGGTCTTCCTGAAAGATCTTTACGTTGGCAAAGAAAAGATTTTCGCTGAAACGGTAGATCACGACATGCCGGATCGGGTAGGCGTGGCGGTTCCTCTGAAGGTCATAGTAGGCTTCTTTGCCGGGGATCATGCCTCGGAAAGAGCGCGGCGGGTTGGTTGCTTTGAGGATCACGGAAACAAAGGAAAGAAGGATTCCAATTATCACGCCGTAGATCGTGCCGAGGAATAAAACGCCCAGGCAGGCTGCCATGAAGATATAAAATTCATTGCGGCTGACTTTGAACAGACGGACCGCCAGATGCGTTTCCACGACATCCATCAGGGCAGAGATCACGATCGCGGTCAGGACAGGGACCGGCAGATAGCCGATGAAACCTGTAAAACCGGCAAGGAGGACTGCCATGACAAGACCGGCGGTCAGGGAAACGGCCTGCGAGGTTCCTCCGTACTGTTCGTTCATGGAAGTACGGGAAATACTTCCGTTTACCGGGCAGCAGCCAACAGCGGAGGCCGCGATGTTTCCGGCAGCACAGGCAAGGATTTCCTGGCGGTCGTTTAATTTGTAACCATTTTTGAAAGCAAAGTTATTTTCGGCAAGGAGAGTTTCTGCCATGATAACGACAGCGACCATCAGACCTCTTCCGACAACGTGTGTGAGCTGGATCCCTCCAAACTGCGGAAGGACCAGGGATGGAAGGCCTGGTTCAACTGCCTGGAGAAGAACGACACCATGTTCGTCAACGTGAAAAAGGCGTGTAGCGAGGACTCCAAGGATCATGATCACGATCGCCATAGGAAACTTCGGGAAAATCTTCTTAAAAATACGGATCAGAAGCAGCGCGCCGATCCCCATGCCAAGAGAGAACCAGCTTATAGTTCTGACAGCGTGAAAAATATGTATAAGCAGTTCCAGGATCTCGCCGGAACCGGCAGAACTTCCCATAAGTTTGGGAATCTGCATAAAAATGATCGTAAGCGAGATACCACTGATGAACCCGCCCATGACTGGTGTGGAAATAAAATCCACAATACGGTCAGCATGCAGAAAATAAAACAAAAGAAGCCACAGACCGGCAAAAAGCGCGATCATCGGAACATATTTCATGGCATCCGGGGATTCCACAGCGATCCCAAGGGTGGAGAGTGCACTTCCTACGATCGCAGCAGGTGCGGCATCCACGCCAAAGATAAACTGCTTCGAGGTAGAAAAAAGCGCAAAGAACAGAATAGGAAAGACCGAACCATAGAGCCCGTATATGGCAGGAATTCCGGAAATCTGTGCATATCCCATGGAAATAGGAATCGATACGGCGGCAATGATAATGCCGGAAAAAATATCCCTGGGAAGATTTTTGAAATTATAATTTTTCAGGGTTGCAAATAACTGCAGGTTCATAGAGTTTCCTCCTTATTATATGGAACATACTGCTTTAAATTTTTTTACAGTATAGAATCTGGATAAATTTTTGTCAATTGTTTTGAACAACAAAATGTTAAGAGGAAAACTTAACAACTATTTATTTGACGCGAGGTATCTGCTGTCGTATAATGAATGAGGAAAATCCAATAAAAGGAATCGAAATGATCGTATGAAAGGCACGAAAAAACGAAAAAAGATCAGAACACAGAGCGTCAGTACCTGGAGTATTATTATTACGATCGTACTTGCAGTTATATTTGCAACAGTTTCTGTGTCCAGTGAGAAAGAGTTTCGCGTTCTCAGGCTGACGACAGATGAGTACATTCTCTGTCAGAATTCAGCCAAGGAGCTGCAGGATGGCTCAGATTATCTTACAGAGCAGGTCCGGATGTATGCAATGACCGGTAAGACAGAGTACTATTCCATGCGTCTTGTTGCAGAATCCTATGGTAAATCCGAGGAATCCTTGCCGGAAGAGATCCGGGATGTGTAGCTTTCGACAGAGGATGGTACCCCGGCAGTTTCCCTGAGTGTCGGTGTTGCCTTTGCAGACAGAGAAAATCCAGGAGAGAGCATTTTTAAGGATGCAGACAAGGTCCTGTACCGTGTAAAAGAAAATGGTCGAAATGGCTGTGATTTTTATTGATTTTTGACAAAAAGAGTCCTTCCGGGATCAGATCCGGGAGGATTTTTTTTGGTATAAAATTTAATCCAATGTTGTAATCGAGCCATGAGTATGGCATAATAAAAAAGGCAATGTAAAAAATGAATAAAAAGAAAGTTAAGAAAAGGTAAAAAAACAGAAGGTGTCCGTTCTGCACGGACGCAGGACGAAAAGACAACAGAGGAGAAAATTATGGCAATATTTTCAATGGTCTTATCTTTACTCTCAGGAGTAGCACTATTTTTGTTTGGAATGTCTCTGATGGGCGATGGCCTGAAACTGGTGGCTGGCAATAAGCTGGAGGCATTTCTGTACCGCATGACCAATACCCCGCTCAAGGGTGTTGCCCTGGGAACTGCTGTTACCAGCATCATCCAGTCTTCATCGGCAACGACAGTCATGGTCATCGGTTTTGTAAACTCCGGTATGATGAAACTGAAACAGGCAATCGGTATCATCATGGGTGCCAACATCGGTACCAGTATCACAGGATGGATTCTCTGTCTTTCCTATATTCAGGGATCCGGCGGTATCGCAAGCATCCTTTCTACAGCAACGATCTCAGCAGTTGTGGCGATCATCGGTATTATCCTTCGTATGTTCTGCAAACGTTCTGTACATAAGAACATCGGAAACATCATGCTTGGTTTCTCGATCCTTATGACCGGTATGCAGACAATGAGTGGTGCAGTTGCACCTCTTCGAGAGAGCAAAGTATTTATTGACATGCTGACAATGTTTTCCAACCCGCTGGCAGGTATCCTAGTAGGTATCCTGTTCACCGCTGTGCTTCAGAGTGCATCTGCGACAGTCGGTGTGCTGCAGGCTCTTTCCGTAACAGGTATCCTGACCTTTGCAAGTGCATTCCCGATCGTACTTGGTATCGGTGTCGGCGCAGCCTGTCCGGTACTGATCTCTGCGATCGGTGCAAATAAGAACGGTAAGAGAACAGCACTCATCTATCTTATGAATGACCTGTTTGGTCTTATCATGTGGTCCATTATCTTCTATACCGCGAATGCGATCGTACATTTTGGATTTATGGATATGATCATGACACCAGTAACGATCGCTGCCCTGAACACAGTGTTCCGTGTGGCAACAGTTATCGTACTGTTCCCGTTCATTCCGAAGCTTGAGAAACTGGTATGCATGCTTGTAAAAGACAGCGCAGAAGAACTGGAAGACGAAGCAGACTTTGACCTTCTTGAGGAGCGTCTGATCAACTATCCGGCACTTGCAATCGGTCAGTGCCATCGTGCAATGAACGGAATGTCCAAGAAACTCCGCAAGAATGTCAACCGTGCGATGAACCTTCTGAATGATTATCAGCAGGATAAATACGACAAGGTTCAGCGTAAGGAAGACCTGATCGACAAATACGAGAGCCGTCTGGGTGATTACCTGATCCAGCTCACCAAGCGTGAGATGAATACAGCACAGACAAGACAGGTTTCCCTGTATCTGCATACGATCAATGACTTTGAACGAATCGGGGATCACGCATCTTATATCGCACATATGGCAAATGAGATGCATGACAACCATACAAACTTTTCTCAGTCAGCCTGGGATGAGCTGAACATCGTCATGGGAGCTGTCCGTGAGGAGATCAATGTGACCTGCAATGCATTTATGAAGGATGACAGAGAGGCAGCGCAGAGAGTAGCACCGCTTGGAGCAGTTATCACCAATCTCTGTGATGAACTCAAATTACATCATGTAGCACGACTCAGCAAGGGCGAGTGCGGCCTGGAAGAGGGAACCGTATTTAATGACATCCTTAACAGTTTCGGACGTATTGCAGCCCACAGCGCAAGTGCAATGATGGCGCTGATGAAGAGCGGAGAAGAAGACCCGGATCTTCACATCCACGATTCCAAGGTCTATCCGACTGACACAATGGAGTATTATTCTTATTTCAATGAATACAGACAGAAATATGACATTGATGCTGTCAATGGCGGGGATCATGTAGTGAGCATGGAGCCGGAAGAAGTGGAGTGACCACGGGGACGGTGTTTGCCGGCTTTTTGAGTGTCCCCGGTGGCTTTACAATAATAATCAAGTACAGAGCAGTTTCGCAGACTGCTCTGTGTTTTTTTGCATATATCTAAAAATATTTTAGGAAAATGCCGCTTTAGCGTAGAAATAAAAAAAAGTATATGCTATACTGAAACGAATAAAAATGAGGGGCAATGCATTTTTATGCAAAACAAAAGAAAAGGAGAGAGGGAATGTTTGCATTATTCGAAAACTTAACAAACTGGTTATGGGGGCTGCCATTATTGATCACAATTCTGGTAACAGGAATCTATCTGACGATCCGCTCCGGATTTTTCCAGTTCCGTCACTTTGGACATATCATCAAAAATATGTTCAGCAAAGAACGTCGTGAGGAAGGTGGAGACGACGGCAAGAGTCTGACGCCATTTCAGGCGATTTCCATCGCGATTGGAGGAACCGTTGGTGTATCCAATATGTCCGGTGTTGCAACCGCGATCGCAACAGGAGGTCCTGGTGCACTGTTCTGGCTGTGGGTTGCTGCACTTCTTGCCATGGTCATCAAAATGACAGAGGTAACTCTGGCTGTCTATTACAGAGAAAAACAGCCAAACGGCGAATATCTCGGTGGACCGACCTACTATATGCAGAAAGGTCTGGGCGATGAGAAGAAGCTCCCGTTCTGGAAGATCTTTGCGGTATTATTCGGTGGATGTATCTTTATGACATGGTTTATCACTCTTCAGAACTATACGGTATCTGAGGCAGTTGGAAGTACCTTCAAACTTCCATACATCGTACCGTCTCTGTTGTACGTACTTGCAATCTATGTGATCATCATTGGCGGTGTAAAGAAGGTCGGCGTGATCTCCTCTTATATGACACCAATCATGTGTCTGCTTTATATCCTGGGATCACTTTTTATCCTGATCACAAACTTTGAACAGCTGCCGGCAGCATTTGGTATGATCTTCAAAGGTGCATTTACCACACAGGCTGCTGTTGGTGGATTTTTGGGAGCTGGTGTCGCAACCTGTATGCGTCTTGGTTTTGCCCGTTCTGTATACAGCAACGAGGCTGGATGGGGAACTTCTCCGATGATCCACGCTTCCGCGAAGACAGACCACCCGGTAAAACAGGGTCTGATGGGAGCATTTGAAGTATTTGCAGATACCATTGTTGTCTGCTCTATGACAGGACTTGTTGTTATTGTGACAGGTTACTGGAATTCAGGACTTCAGGGATCCGAACTTACTCTGACTGCATTTGAATCCGGCATGGGCTCTGTGGCACGTGCACTGATCGCACTCAGCATCTTCCTGTTTGGCCTGACCACTTCTACAGGATGGTTTACATACTATAGTGTCATCCTGAAACACTGGCTCAAGGGAAATCAGAAAGTCCTCAAGGTTGCAGAAAAAGTATTTATTTTCGGAACTCCGTTATGGGGGCTGCTTGTAACTGTACTGACTCTCTATGGAAACGGAACACCGGCACAGCTCTGGGTGATCGCAGATTTCACGACCGTATTCCCGACATTCGTAAACGTAGCGACTCTGTTTCTCTTAAGCGGAACCTTTATCAAATTGCTTAAGGATTACAAGGCACGTTACATGGGAATTGGAGAGGTAGACAAAGATCTTGCACTTTTCTACGAAGATAAAAAGGCAAAAGAAAACAAATGATTTATCAGAAATAATTCATAAAGGATGAAGAAGCAGTGGATAAGATTTTTTTTAACGGACGAATCCGTACATTAGATGATGCCGGCCACGTAGCAGAAGCGGTTGGCGTGGAAAATGGCAAAATTGTTTTTGTAGGAACCAACGAAGAGGCAGAGAAGATCGCCTGTGAAGAAAAAGTTGACCTTGGCGACAGACTGCTTCTTCCGGGATTTGTGGACACGCATCTGCACATGCTGCATTATGCATTTGTAGAGCGTTCCGTCAAACTGTTTGACTGCACCAGCGTGGAAGAAATGCTGGACGCAGCGAAGAAGCGTATCGAGGAGCATGCGGGCAAACCGCTGACCTGGCTTTACTGCCGAGGATGGAACGAAGAACATTTTGCGGAGCCGAGATATCCGCACAAGGATGAGCTGGATGCCCTGTCCAAAGAAATCCCGATCATCATGGTCAGAGTCTGTGGACATGTAGGTGTCTGCAACAGCCGCGGTCTGGAACTGCTTAAGACGATTCCGCAGTTCTCTGAGATCGAGAAGGATGTTGATCTGGAAACAGGTCTGATCAAGGAAAATGCTGTACAGTTTTACTATTCTCTGCTTGACACCCCGTCACAGAAAGAAGTAGAAAACTACATTACCTACAGCGCAAAAAAACTGAACGAATGCGGCTTTACCGGTGTACAGTCTGACGACCTCGCAGCACTTCCGGGCAAAAACTGGAAGCGTATCATGAATGCCTACAAAGCACTGGATGCGAGAGGCGAGCTGAATGTCCGCCATTATGAGCAGTGCCTGTTTGAGCGTTTTGATGACGCCAAGGCATTTGTGGAAGAGGGATATCGTACTGGTCAGAGGGGCGATCATTTTACGATCGGGCCGATGAAGCTCATTCAGGATGGTTCTCTTGGTGCGAGAACTGCAGCGATGAACGAGCCATATGAGGACAGCCCTGGAAACTGCGGGAACATTATCTTCACGCAGGAAGAACTGGATGAGCTGTTCGCATTTTTTGACCAGCATCAGATGCAGGCGGCAGTACACTGCATTGGCGACCGTGCGATGGATATGGTGATCGAGGCGATCGCGAAATCTCCATACCGTAAGGATAACGCCAAGGGCAGACATGGAATCGTCCACTGTCAGATCACAAACCCGCGGATCCTGCGAGCAATGAAAGAAAACGACATTCTGGCATACATTCAGCCTGTATTTGTCGATCTTGATATGAATACCGTAGAACCGGCGATCGGAACACATCGTATGGAAGGTATTTATGCATGGAAGACCATGCTGGATCTCGGCATCCATGCATCCGGCGGCTCTGATGCACCGGTGGTAAGTTTCGATGCAATGGAAAACATCTATTTTGCCGTGACCCGCAAGAATATAAACGGCGAGCCGAAAGAGGGCTGGATCCCGTCGGAACGCCTGACAGTAGATGAGGCAGTGAAACTTTTTACAAAATATGCTGCTTATGCGTCGTACACAGAGGATGAGAACGGTACGATCGAGACTGGAAAGAACGCGGATTTTGTTGTGCTTGAGAAAGACCTCTATGAGATCGACCCGGATGAGATCAAGACCACGAAGGTGGATATGACGATCCTTGGCGGCGAGACCGTATTTGAGAGGAAATAAGTATGTATGAGATCATGAATGCAGATGAAGCCATCCGTCTGATCCGGGACGGGGACTGTATCTGCGTGAATTCATTTGTAGGGATCGAAAACCCGACTGAACTCCACGAGGCATTATACCGAAGATATCAGAAAATGCAGTCGCCGACGCATCTGACGATCGTATCCAGTGCCGGATTTGGTGTCTGGGATGACGAACATAATGCGGAAGGATATATTCGGGAAGGTGCGGTGGACAAGCTGATCTGCGGTCATTTTGGCGCGATGATGAGCACCAAAAAACTGGTGCTGGAGGACAGATTTGAGGCGTATAATCTGCCGCTTGGGTGTATTTCTCATGCAATCCGTGCACAGGCAGGCGGTCTTCCGGGAGCTTTGTCCAAAGTCGGACTGGATATTTTTGTTGATCCGAGGAGAGAAGGACCGGGGATCAACAGAATTTCCATCGATGATTCACTGGTGAAGCATGTGGAAGTGGATGGGGATGAATTTCTTTATTATAAACTTCCAAAGATCACGATTGCCATGATCAAGGGAACTGCTGCAGACAGAAAAGGAAATATCACCTTTGATGATATGTTCATGTCCGGCGACGCACTGTCCATCTGTCAGGCGGTCAAAGCAAACCGTGGAAAGGTCATCGTACAGGTGGATCGTCTCGTAGACACGCCGTCCCGTCCGCGTAACGCCATCATTCCGGGTTGTCTGGTCGATGCGATCGTTGTGGCAGAGCCGGAGGAGCGAAATGAAGCATACACGGCACTTACCGGAAGTTTTGAGATCCCGTACAAAGAATGGCATACCTGGAATGAGAAGATCAATGACCTCTCCCAGAAGCAGCGTAAAAACAACGTTCCGGCAAATATCATAGGAAAAAGAGCCGCTAAAGAGCTGCGAGTGGATGATATTGTAAACATAGGAATCGGAATTCCGGAAATGGTATCCAGATATGCGCGAAAGAGTGGGATGCTCGATATGATCACGCTCACGGTGGAGTCCGGAGGAATCGGGGGATTTCCTGTTTCGGGCGAAGCATTTGGGGCAATGATTGGTGCCGCTTCCGTTTATGATATGGCAAACCAGTTTGACCTGTACGACAACGGTGGGCTGGATATCTGCTTTATGGGCGGTTTGGAGGCAGACCGTTACGGAAATATCAATGCCCACAGAGGAACAGGGGCCTTTGCAGGCATCGGTGGCTTTGCCAATATCACAGCCAAGACCCCAACCGTAGTTTTCTGCATGACTTTCAACGCCAAAGGTCTGGAAGTCACCCAGGAAAAGGGTGTCGTAACCATCCACAAAGAAGGCGAGATCCCTAAATTTGTAGAGAACGTCTCAAGCATCAGCTTCTCCGCAAAACGCGCGATCGAAAACGGTCAGAAAGTCCTCTACGTAACAGAACGCTGCGTCTTCCGCCTCACCCCCAAAGGCCTGAAATTGATCGAAGTCTACCCGGGAGTGGATATGCAGAAAGACATCCTCGATCGGCTGCCGTTTGAGGTGGAGGTCTGATAGAATAGAACTTATAAAAAGTACAGAACAAATATTCGCTTGTTCTGTACTTCTTTTATGTGAAATGATATACTAAAAATAGCAATGATGGACACAATTGAGGTAGATGAGAAGTGAGGTGAGATGTATGTCTAAGCTTATGCAGGATTTAATTGAAGAATATGTGGAGGCTATCAAAAAGATTTATGGCTCTCATGTACGCCAGATAATCCTTTATGGTTCTTATGCAAGGGGTGACTTCCGTCCGGATTCTGATGTGGATATTATGATTCTGGTGGATATGTCTGATCTGGAATTCAAGGCATATGCGCAGCAGCTATCCTATATGACGTATGATTTCAATATGGACAATGATCTGGATATCAAACCTATTGCAAAAAGTGAAGAAATGGAATCTCTTTTTTGAGAACTTCATTGTATAATAAGGCTCCACCTGAAGTTTTATATGGATTTCCGTTTCCATCAGGAAACTCAAACTGCACAAACCAATAGTCGTAGATGGTCTTTGCCATCTCTTCTAAATAATCATTTATGTGAGAAATATTTGGAAACACAAATGCAATAGAATAGCAAAAAGAATAGCATTGAACTTTTTCAACATACAACCAGGAGGTGCTTTTGTGCAAAATTCACAACAAATCTTCAAACTACACTCCGAATATCACCCCACCGGCGATCAGCCGCAGGCAATCGAGCAGCTAGTCAAGGGCTTCAAGGAAGGCAACCAGTTCGAGACTTTGCTTGGTGTCACCGGCTCCGGTAAGACCTTCACGATGGCGAATGTCATCGCCCAGCTCAACAAACCAACCCTGGTACTTGCGCACAATAAAACACTGGCAGCGCAGCTTTACGGCGAGATGAAGGAATTCTTCCCTGAGAACGCAGTAGAATACTTTGTCTCCTATTATGATTACTACCAGCCAGAAGCATACGTCCCATCTACCGACACCTATATAGCAAAGGACGCTTCCACTAACGACGAGATCGATAAGCTCCGCCTCTCTGCAACGGCGGCACTCTGCGAGCGCAAAGACGTCATAGTGGTTTCCTCTGTATCCTGCATCTACGGTCTGGGTGCACCGGAAGAATTTTTTGATATGATGATCTCTCTGCGCCCGGGGATGGAGAAGGACAGGGATGATGTGATCAAAGAACTGATCGATATCCAGTATAACCGCAACGAGATGGATTTCCATCGAGGTACTTTTCGCGTGCGGGGCGATGTGCTGGAGATTTTTCCTGCCAACTACTCAGACCGTGCGATCCGCGTAGAATTCTTCGGAGATGAGATTGACCGCATCACAGAAGTAGATGTTCTGACAGGTGAGATCCGCAATGAACTGAAGCACGCTGCGATTTTCCCTGCATCCCATTACGTTGTTCCACAGGAAAAAATCCAGAAAGCAGCCGATGCGATCCTGGAAGAAATGAAAGAACAGGTTTCCTATTTCAAGAGCGAGGATAAGCTGATTGAAGCGCAGCGTATCGCCGAGCGTACCAACTTCGATGTAGAAATGATGAAAGAAACCGGCTTCTGTTCCGGAATCGAGAACTACTCGAGACACCTTACCGGGCTTGCACCGGGCCAGCCGCCATATACCCTGATGGACTACTTTAAGGATGATTTTCTTCTTATTATAGATGAGTCCCACAAAACAGTCTCTCAGGTCGGTGGAATGTACGCCGGAGACCAAAGCCGTAAGCAGACGCTTGTCGACTACGGTTTCCGCCTGCCATCTGCCAAGGACAACCGCCCGTTAAGCTTCGATGAGTTCGAAAACAAACTCGACCAGGTCCTGTTTGTCTCTGCAACACCGGGACAGTATGAGGCAGAGCACGAACTTCTCCGTGCAGAACAGATCATCCGTCCGACAGGACTTCTCGATCCGAAGGTAGAAGTCCGCCCGGTCGAAGGACAGATCGACGATCTGATCAGCGAAGTAAACAAAGAAGTGGACAAGGGCCACAAGATCCTGATCACGACTCTGACTAAACGAATGGCAGAAGACCTGACGGAATACATGAAGGATGTAGGAATCCGCGTCCGCTACCTCCACTCTGACATTGACACGCTGGAACGTGCAGAGATCATCCGCGATATGCGACTGGATGTCTTTGACGTACTTGTCGGGATCAACCTTCTCCGAGAAGGTCTTGACATCCCGGAGATCACACTGGTTGCAATCCTCGATGCAGACAAAGAAGGTTTCCTCCGTTCAGAAGTTTCCCTGATCCAGACGATCGGCCGAGCCGCCCGAAACAGCGAAGGTCACGTTATCATGTACGCAGATGTCATGACCGATTCCATGCGAAAAGCCATCCAGGAGACCGAGCGAAGAAGAAGCATCCAGGAAGCCTACAACAAAGAACATGGAATCACGCCGACCACAATTAAGAAAGCAGTCCGCGACCTGATCACAGTTTCCAAGGCGGTTGCTGAGACCGAAGCGAAACTCAAGAAAGATCCGGAGTCCATGAACCGCAAAGAACTTACCAAGCTGATTACCAAAGTCGAGAAGCAGATGCGCGAAGCAGCAGCAAGTCTGAACTTCGAACAGGCAGCAGAACTCCGCGACAAGATGATCGAACTTAAGAAAAATCTGGAAGAATTGGATGACTAGTGTACTTTACTCTTGTACAGTAATGGAGAGAGTGCTACAATAGAACGAACGGCAGGTATGATGCCTGAACAGAAACGAAAGAGGTAAATCGATATGCAGTTTTCCAAGAGATTAGACAGATTTGGAGAAGAAATCTTTGCAGCCCTGAATAACAGACGTATGGAACTGGAAGCACAGGGCATGAAAATTTATAATATGAGTGTGGGAACGCCGGACTTCAAAACACCGGAACACATCAAGAAAGCTCTGGCAGAGGCGGCCATGGATGACAATAACTGGAAATACAGTCTCAGGGATCTCCCGGAACTTCTGGAAGCAGTCTGTGACTATTATAAGAAACGTTTTGACGTAGAGCTGACACCGGACATGGTCATGACCGTTTACGGCAGCCAGGAAGGAATGGGACATCTTGGAATGGCACTCTGCGATGAGGGAGATGTTGTCCTTCTTCCGGATCCATGCTATCCGGTATTTGCAGCAGGAAGCCTGATGGCAGGGGCAGAGCCATACTACTACCCGCTTGTCGCAGAGCACGATTTTCTTCCATATGTAAAGGATATCCCGGAGGAAGTAGCACGCAAAGCCAAATACATGGTAGTTTCTCTGCCATCCAACCCGGTAGGAAGCATTGCCACACCGGGACTTTACGAAGAAATTATAGCATTTGCGAAGAAATATGACATTCTGATCATCCATGACAATGCATACAGCGACATCATCTTTGACGGAGCACATGGTGGAAGTTTCCTTGCAACAGAAGGAGCAAAGGAGATTGGCGTAGAATTCTTCAGCCTTTCCAAGTCCTTTAATGTAACAGGCGCAAGGATCAGTTTTCTCGTAGGCCGCCCGGATGTGATCGCGGCACTCCGCAAACTCAGAAGCCAGATTGATTTCGGAATGTTCCTTCCGATCCAGAAAGCAGCGATCGCGGCACTCAAAGGACCTCTTGAAAGCGTTCAGGAGCAGTGCCAGATGTATCAGGAGAGAAGGGATGCACTCTGCAATGGTCTCCGCGAGATCGGCTGGGACCTTCCAAATGGCAAGGGAACGATGTTCGTCTGGGCAAGGATCCCGGGAGGACGTACAGACAGCATGGCATTCTGTATGGAACTGATGGAAAAAGCCGGCGTCATCGTGACACCAGGAGCAAGCTTTGGCCCGCACGGAGAAGGATATGTACGTTTCGCACTGGTACTCCCTCCGGAGAAGATCAAAGAAGTAGTAGAAGCGATCCGCAGAAGCGGTCTGTAAAGTAAAACAGATATATCATAATACAGGAAGATTAAGAGAATCACAGTGTCGAACACAGAGAAGGTCCTGCCAGAATTGTCGGAGTTTCCCTATCTGTGTCGGAACTGTGATTTTTATGTTTTTTTCAAAAAATTCGTAATTATCTGTTGACAAATAATAACGACAGTGCTATCTTAACACTATAGATGTTAGCACTCCTTAATGATGAGTGCTAACAGACTAAACGGAAAGGAGCTGGGAACATGGATGAACAACTGACAGATCGTAAGAAACGGATTCTCAAGGCGATCATCAGGACATACATGGAGACAGGCGAACCAGTAGGATCCAGGACGATTTCCAAGGACAAGGATCTGAATGTCAGCTCAGCAACAATCCGGAACGAGATGTCTGATCTGACAGACATGGGATATATCGTTCAGCCACATACATCGGCAGGAAGAATACCTTCTGATAAGGGCTACAGGCTTTATGTGGATGAACTGATGCGGGAGAAGGAAGACGAGATTGCAGAGATCCGTAATCTGATGATCGAGAAGACAGATAAGATGGAGAAAGTGCTTAAGAATGTAGCACGTGTCCTCGCCTCGAACACCAATTACGCAACGATGGTTTCGGTTCCTCAGTACAGCGGAAGCAAACTGAAATTTATTCAGTTATCCCGTGTCAATGAATTGCAGCTGGTAGCAGTTGTTGTATGCGAAGGCAACGTCATCCGAAATCAGATCATCGATCTGGATGAAGAGATGGACGATGAGACGATCCTGAAGCTGAACCTGCTTCTGAATACCAATCTGAACGGACTGCCGATCCAGGATATCAATCTTGGAATGATCGCCAGACTTAAGGAACAGGCAGGTATTCACAGTAAGCTGGTGGCCAAGGTGCTGGATGCAGTGGCAGCTACGATTCATGTGGATGAGGACGACATGGAAATCTATACGTCAGGAGCCACGAACTTCTTCAAGTATCCGGAGTTATCGGATACGACGAGAGCAACCGGACTGATCTCCACTTTCGAGGAGAAGCAGCAGCTGGTAGATCTGGTCAAGGAGCGGATGGCAGATGACAATACCGGAGTTCAGGTGTACATCGGAGACGAACTTCCGATCTCGACCATGAAGGATTGCAGCGTTGTAACCGCAACCTATGAACTGGGAGAGGGAATGCATGGAACGATCGGTATTGTAGGACCGAAGCGAATGGATTACGAGAATGTAGTAAACAGCTTGAAGACCCTCAAGGTCGAACTTGATCAGGTTTTCATAAAAAATAAAAGCAATGAAGACGGCTAGCAGCCAGGCAGAAAGGCGGTAAAACAAAGGTGTCAGAAGAAAATAAAAACACGGCAAATGAGCAGGAAGAAACAGAGAAAGACATTCCGGAAACAGAAACTGTGAATGAGCCGACAGAAGAATCGCCGGAAGCAACGGCAGGACAGGACGCAGAAGCGGAGAAAGCCCCTGAGGCAGACGACGATAAAGAAACCAAATCCAAAACATCTTTCTTCGGCAAGAAGAAAAAAGACAATAAATTAGAACAGCAGATCGAAGAACTGACAGACAGACTGAAACGTAACATGGCTGAGTTCGATAACTTCCGTAAACGTACGGAGAAAGAGAAATCCAGCATGTATGTGATCGGAGCGAAGGACATCATCGAGAAGATCCTTCCGGTTGTGGATAATTTTGAGAGAGGACTTGCACAGGCACCACAGGATGATCCGTTTGCTGATGGAATGGAGAAGATCTACAAACAGCTTACCACCACAATGGAAGGCATGGGAGTAGAACCGATCGAAGCAGTCGGCAAGGAATTCAATCCAGATTTCCACAACGCAGTCATGCATGTGGAGGATGAATCTGTCGGAGAGAACATTGTTGTAGAGGAACTTCAGAAAGGTTACACCTATAAAGGATTCGTAGTTCGTCACAGCATGGTTAAAGTGGCTAATTAATATTTCATATATTTAGATATTTATCAGGAGGAATTTATCATGGGAAAAATCATTGGTATTGACTTAGGTACAACAAACAGTTGTGTAGCCGTAATGGAAGGTGGACAGCCGACCGTTATCGCTAATACAGAAGGTGCAAGAACAACACCATCCGTAGTTGCTTTCACAAAAACAGGAGAACGTCTTGTAGGTGAGCCTGCAAAACGTCAGGCAGTAACAAACGCTGACAGAACAATCTCCTCAATCAAGAGAGAGATGGGTACAGATTACCGTGTAACTATCGACGAGAAGAAATATTCTCCGCAGGAAATCTCCGCTATGATCCTTCAGAAACTGAAAAAAGACGCAGAAGGATACCTTGGAGAAACTGTTTCAGAAGCAGTTATCACAGTTCCGGCTTACTTCAACGATGCTCAGCGTCAGGCAACCAAAGATGCTGGTAAGATCGCAGGTCTTGATGTAAAACGTATCATCAACGAGCCTACAGCAGCAGCTCTTGCATATGGTCTTGACAACGAGAAAGAGCAGAAGATCATGGTTTACGACTTAGGTGGTGGTACATTCGATGTATCCGTTATCGAGATCGGTGATGGTGTCATCGAGGTTCTTTCCACAGCTGGTAACAACCGTCTTGGTGGTGATGACTTCGACCAGAAAATTACAGACTGGATGATCGAGGAATTCAAGAAAGCAGAAGGCGTAGACTTAAGTGCAGATAAGATGGCTCTTCAGAGACTGAAAGAAGCAGCAGAGAAAGCTAAAAAAGAACTTTCTTCCGCAACAACAACAAACATCAACCTTCCGTTCATCACTGCAACAGCAGAAGGACCGAAGCATTTCGATATGAACCTTACAAGAGCTAAATTCGATGAGCTGACACATGACCTGGTAGAGAAGACAGCAGAGCCGGTTCGCCGTGCACTGTCTGATGCAGGAATCACAGCTTCCGAACTTGGTCAGGTACTTCTGGTAGGTGGATCTACACGTATCCCGGCTGTACAGGACAAAGTAAAACAGCTCACAGGCAAAGAGCCAAGCAAATCCCTGAACCCGGATGAATGTGTTGCACTTGGTGCTTCCGTACAGGGTGGTAAACTTGCAGGTGATGCAGGTGCCGGCGATATCCTTCTTCTGGATGTTACTCCGCTGTCACTGTCCATCGAGACAATGGGTGGTATCGCAACTCGTCTGATCGAGAGAAATACAACAATCCCGACCAAGAAGAGCCAGATCTTCTCCACAGCAGCAGACAACCAGACAGCTGTAGATATCAACGTTGTACAGGGTGAGCGTCAGTTCGCAAAAGACAACAAATCCCTCGGACAGTTCCGTCTGGATGGAATCCCGCCAGCACGTCGTGGTGTTCCGCAGATCGAGGTTACATTTGATATCGATGCCAACGGTATCGTAAATGTATCTGCTAAGGACCTTGGAACAGGTAAAGAGCAGCACATCACAATCACAGCAGGTTCCAACATGTCTGATTCCGAGATCGACAAAGCAGTCAAAGAAGCTGCTGAGTTCGAAGCTCAGGATAAGAAACGTAAAGAGGGAATCGACACAAGAAACAACGCAGACTCCATGGTATTCCAGGTTGAGAATGCACTCAAAGAAGCTGGCGACAAGATCGACGCTAACGACAAAGCAGCAGTTGAGACAGACCTGAACGCACTCAAAGATCTGCTTGCTCAGACAGCAAACGCAGAACTGACAGATGCTCAGATCGCAGACATCAAAGCAGCTCAGGAAAAGATGATGGAAAGTGCTCAGAAGCTTTTCGCTAAAATGTATGAGCAGACACAGCAGGCAGGCGGCCAGGCTGGTCCGAACCCGGGAGCAGGCGCAGCTCAGGGTGGAAATGAAGCAGGCTATGGCGATGATGTTGTAGACGCTGACTACAAAGAAGTCTAAATAAAAGTTACTGAGAACCAGACAGTAAAGTAAAAACAATAAGCCTCCGGCGCACACATTCCGTCTGCGCGGGAGGCATCTTGGATATAAGAAAAATAAAACTAATAACACATATAGGAAAGAGAAAAGATGGCTGATAAAAGAGATTACTATGAGGTCCTGGGTGTCAGCAAGACTGCCAGTGAATCAGAACTGAAGAGCGCATACCGAAAATTAGCCAAGAAATATCACCCGGACGTAAACCCGGGAGATAAAGAAGCAGAGGCCAAATTCAAAGAAGCAACAGAAGCATACAGTGTCTTAAGTGATGCAGACAAACGTAGACAGTACGACCAGTTTGGTCACGCTGCATTTGAGCAGGGCGGCGGTGGAGCCGGCGGCTACGGTGGATTTGGCGGTTTCGATGGCGCAGATATGGGAGATATTTTTGGAGACATTTTCGGAGATCTGTTTGGAGGCGGCGGAAGACGCCGTGCCAACAACGGACCGATGAAAGGTGCCAATTTACGTGCCCGTGTAAATATTACTTTTGAAGAAGCTGTATTCGGCTGTGACAAAGAACTGGAGATCGTGCTTAAGGACGAATGTACCACCTGTCATGGAACAGGAGCAAAACCAGGAACACAGCCAACTACCTGTCCGAAATGTAAAGGAGAAGGTCAGATCGTCTATACACAGCAGTCCATGTTTGGTATGGTCCGTAATGTACAGACCTGTCCGGACTGTAACGGATCTGGTAAGATCATCAAGGATAAATGCAGTGCCTGCCATGGAACAGGATATACTTCCGCACGTAAGAAGATCCAGGTTTCCATCCCGGCCGGTATCGACAACGGACAGAGCATCCGTATCCGTGATAAGGGTGAACCAGGAACCAATGGCGGACCGAGAGGCGACCTTCTCGTAGAAGTAAATGTAGCACGTCACCCGATCTTCCAGAGACAGGATATGAATATCTTCTCTACCGCACCGCTGACTTATGCACAGGCAGCACTGGGTGGTGAGATCCATATAAATACTGTTGATGGTGACGTTGTATACGAAGTAAAACCAGGAACACAGACCGACACACGTATCCGTCTCAAGGGTAAGGGTGTTCCATCCCTGAGAAACAAGAATGTCCGTGGTGACCACTACGTTACCCTGATCGTTCAGGTTCCGACCAAACTCAATGAGGAAGCCAAAGAAGCACTCCGCAAGTTCGACGAAGCCTGCGGAAACGTCAACCTCGATGAGAAAAAAGGCGGTTCCGAGAAGTCCGAAAAGAAGAAAAAGAGTTTTATGGATAAACTCAAAGAAACTTTTGAGGACTAAAAAGTTTAAGGAAAAGAGGGTTTCCCTCTTTTCTTTTTTTGTGGTTTCATGTATATTAGATACCAGGGTTAAAAGAACAAAAGCTTGCTGCGGAACAATCCGTAAGTATCGTAAAATTGTCGCATATAATAGACAGGAGATTAAAATATATGAAGTGGAATCGTTTTACCATTAAAACAAAAACAGAAGCAGAGGACATGATCATCTGCACACTGGCAGAGATCGGCGTAGAGGGTGCTGAGATCCAGGATCATCAGCCGCTCACAGAAGAAGATAAAGCTCAGATGTTCGTTGACATCATGCCGGAAGGACCGGCAGATGACGGGATCGCATATCTGAATTTTTATCTGGAAGAAGATGCCGACAAGGAGAGCATTCTTCGTGATGTAAGAAACGCACTGGAAGAACTGCGTACTTTCATGGACATCGGAGAAGGCACGATCGAAGAATCCGAGACAGAAGATAAGGACTGGATCAACAACTGGAAAGAATTTTTCCATCAGTTCTATGTAGATGATATCCTGATCGTTCCATCCTGGGAAGAAGTCAAAGAAGAAGATAAGGACAAAATGATCCTTCACATTGACCCGGGTACAGCATTTGGAACCGGTATGCACGAGACAACACAGCTCGTGATCCGTCAGCTCAAGAAATATGTGACCCGCGGCGCAGAGATCCTCGATGTAGGAACAGGAAGCGGAATCCTTGGAATCACAGCACTTAAACTCGGTGCAGGACATGTTGTCGGAACAGACCTTGATCCATGTGCAGTTTCTGCTGTACAGGATAACAAAGAAGCAAACCAGATCGAAGATGATTCTTTTGATATGATGATCGGAAACATCATCGATGACGTTGAAGTACAGAATGAAGTCGGATATGAGAGATACGATATCGTAGCTGCAAACATCCTTGCAGATGTTCTCGTTCCGCTGACCCCGGTCATCGTTCATCAGATGAAAAAAGGTGCATACTACATCACTTCCGGAATCCTTGATGTCAAGGAAGAAGTTGTCAGAGAAGCAGTAGAGAAGGCCGGTCTTACTCTGGTAGAAGTTACAAAGCAGGGCGAATGGGTCTGCGTAACTGCAAGAAAGGACTGATCTCATGCAGAGGTTTTTTGTAGAACCGCATCAGATTGATGAGGAAGCGCACCAGATCCATATCACAGGGACCGATGTGAACCATATCGCCAATGTCCTTCGTATGAAACAGGGAGAGGAACTGTGGATCAGCGACGGCGGCAAATGTGAATACCGCTGTACGATCGAGGCTTTTGAGCCGGACGAGGTGCTCCTTCACATCATTTATTCTCAGGAGCCGGATTATGAGCTCCCAAGCAGGATTTATCTGTTCCAGGGCCTGCCGAAAGCGGATAAGATGGAACTGATCATACAGAAAGCAGTCGAGCTTGGCGCATACGAAGTCATTCCGGTGGAGACCAGACGCTGTGTCGTCAAACTGGATGGCAAAAAGGCCGCCAAAAAAGTCGACCGCTGGCAGCAGATTGCAGAGAGCGCGGCGAAGCAGTCCAAGCGAATGCTGATCCCGCATGTACATGAGGTTATCACCTTTAAAGAAGCCCTGAAATATGCAGAATCCATGGATATCCGTCTGATTCCTTACGAACTTGCAAAGGGAATGCCAGAGACAAAGGAAATCCTTGCGGCGATAGAACCGGGACAGTCCATCGGGATCTTCATCGGACCGGAGGGCGGTTTCGAAGAAAAAGAAGTAAAAGCTGCGATCGAAGGAGGAGCGAAGCCGATCACCCTCGGACGACGGATCCTCCGCACAGAGACAGCAGGACTTGCGATCCTGTCTGTTCTCATGTTCCAGCTTGAAAATTAATACGGATACAATAATAAAGAGGAAATTATGGAAGTTTATTTTGATAATTCCGCCACCACCAGATGCTACGATTCCGTCAAAGACATCGTAGTAAAGACCATGACAGAGGACTTCGGAAATCCATCTGCCATGCATCTCAAGGGTGTAGATGCGGAGAAATATGTAAAAGAAGCAACAAAGACGATCGCCGGAATCCTGAAAGTACAGGAAAAAGAGATCCTGTTTACTTCCGGTGGTACAGAGTCTGACAACCTTGCACTCATTGGTGGTGCAATGGCAAACAAACGAAACGGAAACCACATCATCATCACATCTGTAGAGCATGCGGCGGTCAGCCAGCCGGCACTGTACCTTCAGGAGCAGGGATTTGAGATCACCTACCTCCCGGTAGACGCACAGGGCAGAGTGAAGATGGAAGCACTGGAAGCCGTTCTGAGACCAGACACGATCATGGTATCTACCATGCTTGTAAATAACGAAGTCGGTGCAGTGATGCCGGTCGAGGAGATCGCCAGGATGGTCCATGAAAAGAGCCCGAGGGCGCTCTATCACGTGGATGCGATCCAGGGATTCGGCAAATACCGTATCTATCCGAAAAAAATGGGGATCGACCTTCTCGCAGTCAGTGGACACAAGATCCACGGGCCGAAAGGAATCGGTTTCCTGTACATCAATGAGAAAGTCAAGATCATCCCGCAGATCCTTGGCGGCGGTCAGCAGAGCGGCATGCGTTCAGGAACCGACAACGTACCTGGGATCGCCGGACTTGGTGTGGCAGCCGGACAGATTTACAAGAATCTGGATGAGAATGTAGAGCATATGTATCAGCTCAAAGAGCACATTGCCGAGGGACTTTCCCAGATCGAAGACATCCGCATCAACGGAATGCCGCTCCGTGAGGGCACACCGCAGATCTTAAGTATCAGCGTGATGGGCGTTCGAAGCGAAGTCCTGCTTCATTCCCTGGAAGATAAGGGAATCTACATTTCCGCAGGAAGCGCATGCTCCAGCCACAAGAGAAAACCAAGCGCAACTTTAAGTGCCATGGGAATGTCCAAGGACCAGATCGAAAGCACCGTCCGCTTAAGTTTCTGTGAAGAAAATACCATCGAAGAAGCAGACTATTTCCTGGAAACCATGAAAACTCTGGTTCCGATGCTCAGACGATATTCAAGAAAATAATCAGGAGGAACAGTATGATATTTCATGCATTTTTGATCAAATATGCAGAGATCGCCATCAAGGGAAAAAACAGATATCTTTTTGAAGATGCCCTTGTAAAGCAGATGAAACTGGCTCTGGAGCCGGTAGAAGGCGAATTTACAGTAACCAAGGAACAGGGCCGTGTATACGTGTTCTGCCCGGAGAAATATGATTTTGACGAGGCTGTGGAGGCTCTGCAGCGAGTATTTGGTATCGTAGGTATCAGCCCGGTCGTGATCTACGAAGATCAGGGATTTGACCAGATGGCAAAAGATGTCGTATCTTATATGGAAGCAAGATACCCGGGATATGCCGGAAGCTTCAAAGTCTACACAAGAAGAGCCAAGAAATCCTACCCGATCACTTCCATGGAAGTCAGCGCAGGAATCGGAGAAAAGATCCTGGATGCATTCCCGGAGGCATCTGTAGATGTACATCATCCGGAAATGACACTGTCCGTAGAGATCCGTGACAAGATCTATGTATATTCCGAGACTCTTCCAGGACCGGGAGGAATGCCGATCGGAACAAACGGCAAGGCAATGCTCCTTCTTTCCGGCGGTATCGACAGCCCTGTTGCCGGATACATGATCGCAAAACGTGGTGTCAAGATCGAAGCCGTTTATTTCCACGCTCCGCCGTACACCAGCGAGCGTGCAAAACAGAAAGTTGTAGATCTTGCAAAACTGGTAGCACGCTACAGCGGACCGATCCGTCTGCACGTGGTCAATTTTACAGATATCCAGCTTTATATTTACGATCAGTGCCCGCATGAAGAACTGACGATCATCATGCGCCGTTACATGATGCGTATCGCAGAGCATTTTGCACGCAAGGATAAATGCCTTGGTCTGATCACAGGAGAGAGCATTGGACAGGTAGCGAGCCAGACTTTACAGAGTCTTGCTGCAACAGATGAGGCATGCGAGCTTCCTGTATACCGTCCGGTTATCGGATTTGACAAGGAGGAGATCGTTCAGATTTCCAGAAAGATCAACACATTCGAGACTTCTATCCAGCCGTTTGAAGACTGCTGTACGATTTTTGTTGCAAAACATCCTGTAACAAAACCAA
Source organism: Blautia intestinihominis (assembly GCF_040096655.1). Lineage (NCBI taxonomy): Bacteria > Bacillati > Bacillota > Clostridia > Lachnospirales > Lachnospiraceae > Blautia > Blautia intestinihominis. The sequence goes on from NZ_JBBMEI010000004.1 coordinate 56,431, forward strand.
ACCTCAAAGTGATCCGCAGATCCGAGGAGAAACTGAACGAGAAGATCGACCAGCTGATGGAAGAAGCACTGGCCACAACAGAAATCATCGAAATCCAGTAAAAAAGCAAAATAAAAACAGCTTCATATGTGGTCACACAATGAAGCTGTTTTAAAATCTGGTATGTCCGGTCAGAAACCGGCACGATGCAGAATCACTCAATAACATATGGCTCAACAACAGCCAGGATTGTATCGAGAGTACTTCCCTCTGCGTGGATGTTCAGGTTGATCGGTTTGGAAAGATCCAGACTGAAGATACCCATGATAGATTTGGCATCGATCACATATCTTCCGGAAACCAGATCAAAATCGCAGTCGAATTTGCTGATCTCGTTCACAAATGCCTTCACTTTATCGATTGAGTTCAGAGAAATCTTTAATGTTTTCATTATGATAAATCCTCCTTTATTATTAGTAAAGTAACTGCTCACCGGTAGTATCCCGCGAGGTGTTTTGCCATGGATATGGCAAAATCCCGAGACATACAGGGCAAAATGCTATCACCGAAGGTGATGTGGAATGCATTTTGGCCAAGTTACTGTGAACAAAGTGAACAGTAACTCTTTCAAAAGTAATCTTACCTGTACCCCCTGAAAAAGTCAAGGGAAAATATAATGAAATTTCAATGAAAAACATAACAAAGTCTGAAAAAATAAAACAACTAAAAGAATGATCGAGGTAAAATATGAGTAAAAAAGTTGCCCTTCACAACCTGGGCTGCAAAGTAAATGCATACGAAGTAGAGGCCATGCAGCAGCTTCTGGAAAAAGCAGGATATGAGATCGTTCCTTTTGAAGAAGGGGCGGATATTTATCTGATCAATACCTGCACAGTCACCAATATCGCAGACCGTAAATCCAGACAGATGCTCCACAAAGCAAAAAAAATGAATCCGGATGCCATTGTCGTGGCAACAGGATGTTATGTCCAGACAGATACACAGAAACTGGAGGCGGACAGTGCTGTGGACCTGATCCTTGGAAACAACCAGAAAAAACAGATCGTAGAAGCTCTCGAGGAATACGAAAAAGAACATGCCAAGAAGGTAAAAGTCATCGAGATCAACAAGACAAAGGAATACGAGGACCTTTCCATCGGTTACACTGCAGAACATGTGCGTGCCTATATCAAAGTTCAGGACGGATGCAACCAGTTCTGTACTTACTGCATCATCCCTTATGCAAGAGGCCGTGTACGCAGCAGAAAGATCGCAGAGGTCCTTGAGGAAGTACGTACTCTTGCAGCAAGAGGTTACAAAGAAGTTGTTCTTACCGGGATCCATCTGAGCTCCTATGGACTGGATTTCCCGAAGGAAGAAAGAGAAAGCCTCCTGTCACTGATCCAGGCAGTACATGAAGTGGATGGGATTGCCCGGATCCGTCTGGGATCACTGGAACCACGTATCATCACGGAAGAATTCATGGAGGGGATCTCCGCTCTTCCGAAGGTATGCCCGCATTTCCACCTTTCCCTGCAGAGCGGCTGTGACAAGACCCTCAAGAACATGAACCGCAGATACAGCGCACCGGAATATGCAGAGAAATGTGAGCTGATCCGCAGATTTTACCCGGCACCGGCACTGACAACAGATGTGATCGTAGGCTTCCCGATGGAGACAGAGGAAGATTTCGAAGATTCTTATGAATTTGTAAAAAATATTCATTTCTACGAGACACATATTTTTAAATATTCCAGAAGACAGGGAACCAAAGCCGCAGCTATGGATGGACAGCTTACAGAAGCAGTCAAGGCACAGCGAAGTGAAAAAATGCTGAAACTGCATGAGATTCGTGCAAAAGAATACGAAACCGCCATGATCGGCAGGACTCTGGAGCTGCTCCTTGAAGAAGAAGTGGAGATCGGCGGTAAAACCTATTTTATGGCACACAGCAAAGAATATGTACGTGCAGTCATCGAGAAGACAGATGCACACAAAGTCAACGATCTCGTAAAGGCAAAAGCAGTTGATTTTGCAGATGAGCATGTGCTTCTTGCAATTTGTGAAGATTTATATTAAAATAAAAAAGAAATCTTATTAAGGACGTGAGAGAAAATGGCAGAAAACAATTTAGGAAATACACAATATTTCAGAACCAAACCGGATCAGGAACTGGAAGTAAAGGAAGTCCTGGACCTGGTTTACAACGCAATGGATGAGAAGGGATATAATCCGGTCAATCAGATCGTAGGTTATATTATGTCCGGTGATCCGACTTACATCACCAGCCACAAAGGCGCCAGAAGCATGATCATGAAAGTTGAGAGAGATGAACTGGTAGAGGAACTGTTAAACGAGTATATCAAGAACAAATCCTGGGAACGTTAGTATGCGGATTCTTGGACTGGATTATGGATCTAAGACAGTCGGCGTGGCAGTCAGTGACCCTTTGGGACTGACTGCCCAAAGACTGGATACGATCTGGAGAAAACAGGAAAACAAGCTGCGTAAGACCCTTGCGAGCATTGAAGCTCTGGTAGAAGAATACGGTGTAGAGCGGATCGTGGTCGGTTATCCGAAGAACATGAATAACACCGTGGGGGAACGTGCAGAGAAAGCGCTGGAGTTTGGCGAGATGCTGAAGAGACGTATCGGGCTTGAGGTTGTCATGTGGGACGAAAGACTGACAACTGTAGAAGCAGATCGAACTCTCATGGAGGCGGGCGTGCGGAGAGAAAACCGTAAGCAGTATCTGGATGGACTTGCAGCAGTTTTTATTTTACAGGGATATCTTGATTCTCTGGTGATGAAATAAGGGTGACAAAATGGAAAAAATCAAATTTCAGTCTCCGGACGGAACAGTAGAAGAATTTTATATCGAAGAGCAGACGATGATAGGAGGAGTATCCTATCTTCTGGTATCAGACTCTATGGATGAGGAAGCAACTGCATATATCCTTAAGGATGTTTCCACAGGCACAGAGCCGGAAGCCTGCTATGAGATGGTAGAAGACGACGAAGAACTGCAGGCAGTTTATAAAGTTTTTGAGCAGATGCTTGATGACGTAGATCTTGAAATGTAAGCAAAATCAAAAATATAATCTGCAAGGCAAATTTGGAAGGAATGCCCACGGTATTCCTGCATTAGTGTGCACAAAATGCACGGAATAATATGGAGGTGCTTGATTGAAGAGTGAAAATAATGTAACTGAAAATACAGCCGAAGCAAAAGAAACTCAACGAAAATACAGTAGTTACGACAGAAGACCAAACGATAACAAAAGACCGACAAACAGAAAAAACAATTATCGTTACAATAAGCAGCAGAGAAATAACAGACACAACGACAAAAACAGCGACAGAAACGACAACAGAAATGACAAGACAGACAGAAGCGAGCGGAACAGCAGATCTAATTTCAGAAGCGGTCAGTCCAAAGCACCGGTAAAAGCTGCTCTCAAGGCACCTGCCAAAGTCCAGAACAGAAATACAGGCAAGCGAGGACGCAAGAGTGCTTCCAAACTCAAGATCATTCCGTTAGGCGGATTGGAGCAGATCGGAATGAACATCACCGCTTTTGAGTACGGTGACAGCATTGTGGTCGTAGACTGCGGTCTTTCCTTCCCGGAGGATGACATGCTCGGAATCGACCTTGTTATTCCGGATGTGACCTACCTTAAAGAAAATATTTCCAAGGTCAAGGGATTTGTGATCACACATGGACATGAGGACCATATCGGAGCCCTTCCTTATGTACTCAAGGAAGTTAATGTCCCGATCTATTCCACCAAACTGACACTGGGGCTGATCACAAACAAACTCAAAGAACACAATCTGGTGCGTTACACCAAGCTCAAGGAAGTAAAACACGGACAGGTCATCAACCTCGGTGATTTTGCGATCGAATTTATCAAGACAAACCACAGTATCCAGGATGCATCTGCCCTGGCAATCTATTCTCCGGCAGGAATTGTAGTCCATACAGGAGACTTCAAGGTTGACTATACACCGGTATTCGGAGATGCGATCGACCTGCAGCGTTTTGCTGAGATCGGCAAGAAGGGTGTCCTTGCCCTGATGTGCGACAGTACCAATGCAGAACGTCCGGGCTTCACAATGTCTGAGCGTACAGTTGGTAAAGTGTTTGACAGCCTTTTTAACGAACACAGAAGCGCAAGGATCATCATCGCGACATTTGCATCCAATGTAGACCGTGTACAGCAGATCATTAATACAGCATACCGCTTCGGACGTAAGGTAGCCGTAGAGGGACGCAGTATGGTCAATATCATTTCAGTGGCGTCTGAACTTGGCTATTTACGTATCCCGGAGAATACACTGATCGAGATCGACCAGGTCAAGAATTACCCGGATGATAAGGTAGTCCTGATCACGACAGGAAGCCAGGGTGAGTCCATGGCGGCTCTTTCCCGTATGGCTGCAAATATCCACAAGAAGATCACGATCAAGCCAAATGATACGATCATTTTCAGTTCCAACCCGATCCCTGGAAATGAGAAGGCAGTATCCAAGGTTATCAACGAGCTCTCCATGAAGGGTGCGAAGGTTATCTTCCAGGATGTCCACGTTTCCGGACATGCCTGCCAGGAAGAGATCAAACTGATCTATTCCCTTGTCAAACCGAGATATGCGATCCCGGTCCATGGAGAATATCGTCATCTGACAGCGCAGAAGCATGTTGTAGAGGATCTTGGGATCCCGAAAGAAAATATCTTTATCCTGGCATCCGGGAATGTTCTGGAGATGGATGAATACAGCGCAGAGGTGACAGGTTCCGTACACACAGGAGCGATCCTTGTCGACGGACTTGGTGTTGGTGATGTCGGAAACATCGTACTTCGTGACCGTCAGCATCTGGCTGAGGATGGAATCATGATCGTAGTCATGACACTGGAACGTCACAGCAATGTGGTTCTTGCAGGACCGGATATCGTGTCCAGAGGATTTGTCTATGTAAGGGAATCCGAGGATCTTATGGAACATGCTAAGGAAGTTGTGGAATCCGCACTGGATTCCTGCCTGGAACGAAATATCACCGACTGGGGCAAGATCAAGAATGTAGTAAAGGATGCACTCAGCGAGTTCCTCTGGAAACGTACCAAGAGAAGCCCGATGATTCTTCCGATCATCATGGAGGCATAAACAATACAGATGGAAACAGTAAACAGGAATATTCATGCGCTTCTGAATTCGATCCAGAAGTGCCAGGTATACAAAGATTTCAAGAAACAGGAAGCAATTCTGAACAAAAATCCGGAACTGGCGCAGAGAGTACAGCATTTTCGTGCTGAGAACTTCAAACTTCAGAATGAGGGAGATCCGGAGAATATCCTGGCAAAAGCAGAACAGCTTGCCAGAGAATCCGAGGAACTCCGCAGCTTTCCGGAAGTAAATGCCTATCTGGATGCAGAGCTTGCTCTGTGCAGGATGATGCAGAAAATCTGCAGGACACTGACAGACGGCATAGAGATGAATATTCCCCGGATCTAAGAAAGGAGAACCAATATGGGAGACACGAGAGACCGGATGGGGGCGGCCGGCGTAGCAGTGGCAGGAGGATTTTTTAAGATCGCACTGTATGTCTGCGTGGCAGTTCTGATCATCTGGATCGGTAAGGTCACATATCAGTTCGGCTATGACATTTTTAACCAGCATGCGATGAGCCCAGGAGAAGGGCAGGAAGTAACGGTTGTCATCAAGGAAGATGCGACCAGTTATGACATTGCGAAGACTCTCAAGAGCAAGGGCCTGATCGATAATGCGCTGGTGTTTGTGGTCCAGGAGAAACTGTCTAACTACAGTGGCAAGATGAGACCGGGAACCTACCTTCTCAGCACTGCCTATACACCGAACAGGATCATGGGAATCCTGGCAGGGGATGCAGAGCAGGAGGGAGTTACTTCGTGATCGTAGAGGAGAGAATGCGTGCATATATCAATTCTCTCGATACGGGCAATACACCATTTCTTGAAGAACTGGAACGTTTTGCCCTGGAGAATGAAGTTCCGATCATACGTAAAGAAATGCAGAGTTTCATGAAGGTACTGCTTGCGGTCAAACGGCCGATGCAGGTTTTGGAGGTGGGGACAGCCGTTGGCTTCTCCACACTTCTTATGTGTGAGTACGGACAGCCGGATATGCATATCACAACGATAGAAAACTATGAAAAGAGAATTCCCATCGCAAGAGAAAATTTCCGCAAAGCCGGAAAGGAACACAGGATCACTTTTCTGACAGGAGATGCAGGTGAGATCCTTCCGACACTTTTGGGACGATATGACCTGATTTTTATGGACGCAGCCAAGGGACAGTATATTCACTGGCTTCCAGATGTGGTACGTCTGCTTGCACCGGGAGGGATCCTTCTGTCGGATAACGTGCTTCAGGAGGGCGAACTGATCGAATCCCATTATCTGGTAGAGCGTAGAAACCGCACGATCTACAAAAGGATGCGGGAATATCTCTATGAACTGAAACACCATCCACAGCTTCTTACCAGCATCGTGCCGCTGGGGGACGGGATTTCACTTAGTGTAAAACAGGAAAGAGGAAATTATGAGAAAAATTGAATTACTGGTGCCGGCGAGCAGCCTTGAGGTCCTCAAGATCGCAGTCATCTTCGGCGCAGATGCAGTATATATCGGCGGTGAAGCCTTCGGTCTCCGCGCCAAAGCCAAGAACTTTTCCCATGAAGATATGGCAGAGGGGATCGCTTTTGCCCATGAGCATGGAGTGAAAGTTTATGTCACAGTGAATATTCTTGCACACAATGGAGACCTTCCGGGAGTCAGAGAATATCTTCAGGAACTCAAGGAATTAAAACCGGATGCACTTATCATCGCAGACCCGGGAATCTTTACCTATGCGCGTGAGATCTGCCCGGAGATCGAGTGCCATATCAGTACACAGGCAAACAATACAAACTATGAAACCTACAGATTCTGGTACCGCCTTGGAGCGAAGCGTGTTGTAACAGCGCGTGAGCTTTCCCTCAAGGAGATCCAGGAGATCCGTGCAAATATCCCGGATGACATGGAGATTGAAACTTTTGTTCACGGTGCCATGTGCATTTCCTATTCCGGACGCTGCCTGCTCAGCAACTATCTGGTAGGAAGAGATGCCAACCAGGGAGCCTGTACACATCCATGCCGCTGGAAATATTCCATCGTTGAGGAGAAACGCCCAGGCGAGTACATGCCAGTCTTTGAGAACGAGAGAGGAACCTACATCTTTAACTCAAAGGATCTGTGCATGGTAGAACACATGGATGATGTCCTGAACAGCGGTATCGACAGCCTCAAGATCGAGGGCCGCATGAAGACAGCTCTCTACGTAGCGACTGTTGCAAGAACCTACCGCAAGGCGATTGACGATTATCTGGAATCACCGGAGAAATACAAGGCAAACATGTCCTGGTATCAGGAGCAGATCTCAAACTGCACCTACCGTCAGTTTACGACAGGATTCTTCTACGGCAAGCCAGATGAGAATACGCAGATCTATGATAATAATACCTATGTTAAGGAATATACTTATCTTGGATATGCAGAGGAAGTTGATGAAAACGGCTTCGCACATATCACCCAGAGAAATAAATTTACTGTAGGTGAGACCATCGAGATCATGAAACCAGATGGCAGAAATATCGAAGCTACGGTGAAGGCGATCTATGATGAAGATGGAAATTCCGTCGAGAGCGCACCGCATCCGCAACAGAAACTCGCGGTGGATCTTGGAGTTGAAATTGAGAAATATGATCTCTTGAGAAGATCTGAAGCATAGGAGATTTTGAAGCTTTCAAACTGTAGAGTAAGCCCATGGCAAATGCTGTGGGCTTATTCTATGTTCTGAATTATGCGTCGATGCATCGGAACTGGAAGTTAGCATATTTTCCGATGTGGAAATCTGTTATGAATGTTGTTTTGTGCTTCGTTTATCTGAGCGGCTGTGAATGAGCTTTGTGTTATTATCTGTAGTTGAACAATTTCTTTAGCTTCTCCAACGCATTCTTCTCAATTCTAGACACATACGACCGGCTGATCCCGAGCTGTGTGGCAATCTCCCTCTGCGTCTGCTCCTCAATCCCAAACAACCCATACCTTAAACAAATAACCTGATACTCTTTCTCAGAAAGCGTATCTTTCAAAACAGAAAGCAAAAACCTGATATCCTCTCTTGTAGAATACTCCTCTACAATATCTACCGGCGGGCTTTCGATAATGTCGAGCAGGCTGATCTCATTTCCTTCTTTATCCGTCCCGATCGGTTCATGCAGCGAAATTTCCCTGGAATGTTTTTTCTTGGAGCGGAACATCATCAGAAGTTCATTATCAATACAGCGCGCAGCATAGGTGGAAAGCCTTGCGCAGCGTGTATGGTCGAATGTGGAAATTGCTTTGATAAGTCCAATAGTTCCTATAGAGATCAGATCTTCGAGGTCTTCCCCGGAGTTCTGATATTTTTTTGCAATGTGGGCGACCAGGCGGAGATTTCGTTCGATAAGAATGTTTTTTGCATCCAGATCCCCCTCCTGACAGCGGTGAAGATATATTTTTTCCTGAGCGGAAGTCAAAGGTTTCGAAAAAGTCTTCAAATATCCACCTCGAAAGGGGTGTTCCTTATAGTTTATGTCTGAGACAGGTTCTGCGTGCTTTTCCCACAAAAAGAATATAGAAGCTTTAGCCGCAGATATGCTATAATGGTACAAAAATAAATAACATGTGGGGCGTGCAAAACTTATGAAAGTATTAAATTTTGGTTCTTTGAACATCGATTATGTATATCAGGTAGAAAGCATTCTGATTCCGGGAGAGACACAGGCTTCTAAGGACCGACAGATTTTTTGCGGCGGCAAAAGTATCCGCGGTCGCAGTTTCCCGCCCCGGGGCAACCGCATCCATATCACTGCGTCAGGAAGTACTGGACAGGTAAGGACAGATAAGAACATCTGTCTTTTCTTGCGCAACAAACTGATGTAGTGTATAATACCGAGTATGTGAGCCAAAAATACAATTTTTAGGGATAAATCAGGTGAACCATATTGAAAAAACAGATTGAACAATTACTCAGCGGAAAATTCAAATACGATCAGCCGCAGCTCCTTTTTTCGAAGGAAAAGCTGTCTGTCACTCTGGAAGCGGGGAAGACGGCGCGGGGAGAACTGTATCTTGGAACCGAAGATAATGACAAGATCAAAGGATATATAACTTCATCCAACCGCAGGCTTGTGCCAGGAAACAGCCGTTTCTCAGGAACGACCGTGTGCATTCCATACGGAGCTGACGGAACCGGGATGCAGCCGGGAGAAGTATGCACAGGATGGCTGTGTGTAACTTCCAGTGTTGGAGAGTACAAGATCCCATTCTCAATTGAAGCGAAGCAGGGCGAAGAGCAGAATTTTCTGGAAGAGATCAAGGATATTGAAGCATTCAAAAAAATTGCAAAAGAAGATTTCAGAGGAGCATATCATCTTTTCAAGGATCCATCTTTTGCAGCAGTGATGGAGAATGCAGACGAGAAACAGAAAGCTTTATATGCAGGACTTTCAGCAGCTCCTGTTACATATCAGAATCTTGAAGAATTTCTGATCGGTCTTGGAGAGAAGGAACCGGTATCGGTTTCCCTCAAGACAACAGCGAATGAGTTTTATGGACTCCGTGAGCCGATCCAGGAATCTTTTGACATCCACAAGACAGGGTGGGGGCATCTCCGGCTTGAAATTGAGTCTACCGCAGATTTCCTGGAGCCGGAGAGACATGTGATCACAGAGGAAGATTTTATCGGAAGCAGCTGCCGTATCAATTATGTGGTCCGTACAGAAAAACTCAAAAAAGGAAACCAGCTCGGCGAGATCATCGTGAAGAGTCCGTATCAGGAACTTGTCTACCATGTGACTGCTTCCAGAGGAGCGCGCATCCGTATTGATCTTAATACAGAAGAAAAACGCCGCAAAGCAAGTCTGGTTCGTGATTATATTGATTACTGCGAAGAAAAAACAGATTTCAGGACCTGGGCGGAGAAGTCACACAGAACTCTGGAGAGACTTCACGAATCAGGAAATGAGTATCCGGAATACCGGCTGTTTGAAGCCTATCTTGCTTACCTGGAGGATAACCAGGCACTTGCGAAAGAAATTCTCAAGAACTATCAGAGTAAAGAATTTACCCGTGATGAACTGGAAGAAGCAGGAGTTTTCCTTTATCTGTGTACGCTGGTAGGCCTTTACAGAGACAAAGGGCAGGCGGTCCAGAAACTACAGAACTTTTTCCGTCAGAAATCTGACAGCTTCCAGCTTCTCTGGATCCTTCTCCAGTTAGATCCGACTTATCAGAAATCACCATCCATGGCACTCTTTATGATGGAAGAGCTGTATGAGAAAGGCTGTACCAGCCCGATCCTCTATCTGGAAGCATGGAACTGGATCAGTAAGGATATTTCCAATCTGCACAGACTTTCCCCTTTCTGGATGCAGGTGTTCCATTATGCCGGAAGGAAAGGTTTCCTCACGGAAGAACTGGTGATGCGCCTTGCTTATCTTTCCGGTTATGAAAAGAAATTTTATGGATGTCTGTACAAGGCACTGGCGGCAGGATATGAGAAATTTCCGTCCGACGATGTGCTGGAAGCAATCTGCAAATATGTGATGAAGGGAGATCCGCGTAAACCTGCATATTTCCGATGGTTTTCCCTTGCAGTACAGAGGGGGCTGCGTATCACGAGACTTTACGAATATTATATGGAAACAATGGATATTTCCTATCGCAGACAGCTTCCGAAACCGCTTCTGATGTATTTTGCCTATAATGATAATTCTCTGGGAGATTCAAGAAAAGCGTATGTCTATGCGAGTGTGATCACATATAAGGATAATGACCCGCAGACTTATGGAAACTATAAGGAAACCATGGAGCGTTTTGCACAGCGCAAGGCAGCAGACGGACAGATCGATGAGAATTACGCTGTACTTTATCAGGAATTTCTTCTTGGACCAAAGCAAAAAGAAGATGCTGACAAGATTTCAGGGAAACTTTTTACCAATCGTCTTTACTGTGATGACCGAAAGATCCGGGAAGTGATCGTCTGCCACAGTCAGCTTGCCACGCAGGAGGTTTATCCATGTGTGCAGGGTGTTGCATATCCACGGATCTATACAGAAGATGCTGTTCTTTTGTTTCGCGACGACAAACAGCGCTGCTATGCATCCACGGTACATTATAATATCAAAAAACTGATGAATGAATGTGATGCGCTGGAGAGGATCCTGAAGTGCGGTGTGGATGATACAGGTGTCCTTCTGCATTACTGTGAGAGTCATGAACTGAATGGAGAAAATCTGGAATATTTCCAGAAACTGGCAGAAGCAGAAGAATGTACTGAGGAATACAGGAATTCTGTGAGAAAACAGATCCTGGATTTTTATGCAGGTCATGTGAACGGAGCAGATCTGGACAGCTATCTGAGCAGACTGGACTATCGCAAATATATCAAAGCAGACCGCAAAGTGCTTCTGGAAGTTTTAATCTCCCGCAGGATGTTCCGCCAGGCAATGAGTATTGTCGAGGAGTTTGGCTATGAAGGGATCGAACTTGGAAGTCTCCTCAAACTCACCAGCAGGATGATCCTCAAGAGCGATATGGCAGAGGACGATGAACTCCTGGCACTGGCATCCGAGGTATACCGTGAGGGCAAATATGACGAGGTGATCCTGCATTACCTGATGCTGTATCGCTTCGGACCGGTCGGAGAACTGATCTCCATCTGGAAAAGTGCCCGTGGTTTTGAGATGGATACGTATGATCTGGAGGAAAGGATCCTGGAACTTTTGATCTTCACCGCGGATTACCGCAAAGAAGGAGAGGCAGTGCTCGAGTCCTATGTGAACCAGTCAGGCAGGGAGCGTCTGATCGGGGCTTATCTGACACAGGTAGCCTATGGCGTTTTTGTTAAGGAATATACCATGAGCCCATTTATACGGAGCAGACTGGAGTATGCTTATATGAATGGATGGCCGCTGAACCAGGTATGCAGACTGGCACTTCTGCAGGAAATTTCCAGGGAAAAAGATCCGAAGCCGGAATATGTAGGAATGGAGCAGAAGATCCTGGAGGAATGTGCGAGGGACAACCTTGTTTTTGGATTTTTCCGAAGACTTTCACCGGAACTTTTGAGTCCATATCAGTTGGATGACAAGACATTTGTAGAGTGTCATGCGCATCCGGGGGCAAGGGTTACTTTGTTCTATGCGCTGGATACCGGCCTTGGAAAAGAACTGGAATACAAGTGTGAGCCTTTAAGAGAAATTTACGAGGGGATTTTTGGCAGGACTTTTACTCTGTTTTATGGTGAAAATCTTCATTACTATTTCCAGATCGACAGAGAGCGGAGTACCAGAACAACAGCGGAGCGCGTCCTTAACATGAAAAAAATCGAGGGGATCTCCGGAAGCAAATACCAGCTTCTCAACCAGATGCTTTCTGACCGGAGACTGGACAAGAAGAAAGAAGTAAAGGACGGACTCAAGAGTTATCTCCGCCAGGAACAGTATGTCAAAGAAATGTTTACAATAGATAAGGAAAACGGAAAATGAACGAAACAAGAGATTTGATGATCGGGATCGATCTGGGTAAGGATTCTTCACAGCTTTGTTATTATGACCGAAAAGCAGAAGAACCACGTTCGCTTCCGGTAAAGGTGGGCAGCAGTCAGTATGAGGTGCCGACCTGCCTGTGCAGGAGAGTAGAGCAGAAAGACTACTGCATTGGCATCGAGGCAGAATATTTTGCAAGAGAAAAAGGCGGTTTTCTGGTAGAAGATATCTATGGTATCTCCAAAAGCCGTAAACCGGTCCAGGTAGCAGGCGAGGAGAAACAGCCCTGGGAGATCCTTGCATATTTCCTGAATGGAATGCTGAAGCTTACCGGAGTTGCTGATATCAACAGAAACATCCGCTGTCTGACTGTGACAATGGAATCGCTGGACGATATCCAGGTAGAAAACCTTCAGAAAGCAGGAGAAGAACTGGAGATCCAGAATACCAGCTTTATCATCATGGATCATGAAGAAAGCTTCTATTATTATATCATGACCCAGAAAACGGAGACCTGGAACAGAAGTGTCGGCTGGTACAGTTTCGACAAAAATCATGTGACCTTCCGCAAGATGGTCATGAATTCTAATGCGAAACCGATTCTGGTGAAACTGGAAGATCCGGTGGAAACTGATCTGAATGACAGCGATAATGAGCAGAGAGACGCAGATTTCTATACATTTGCCAAGAATACACTGGGATCGGAATTGTATTCCAGTATACAGATCGATGGTGAGGGATTTGACCAGGAATGGGCGCAGAAATCCGTCAAGCTGCTCTGCTATCAGAAGCGTAAAGTGTTCTATGGCAATAACCTTTTTGCAAAAGGAGCCTGTGCAGCAGGAGCAGAACGCTTCCTTACACGAAAACTTCGGGATTACCGCTATCTGAGCAGTTCCCTTGTCCTTAAAGATGTGGGGATGGACATGCGTGTTATGGGAGCGCAGGCATATTATCCACTGATTGAGGCAGGAAGAAACTGGTATGAATGCAGGGCAGAGTGTGAACTGATCCTTGACGGAACGGATGAGCTGATATTTGTCGCATCTGCGATGGGAGAAAGTGAGAAGAAATACATCGGCATGCGTCTTCCGGGGCTTCCGAAGCGTCCAAATAAGACTACCCGCCTTGATGTGAAACTGCAGTATATTTCTCAGGATGAATGCGAGATCATGGTAACGGATCTGGGGTTCGGTGAGATGTTCCCGTCAAGCGGCAAAGTATGGAAAGAAACAACCAGATGGTAAGGAGGGGATAGCATGAGCGGATATATTTTATGCCAGACAAAAAAAGCGAAGATTCCGTATTATATCGAGAATATCAGCACAAATGTTTATTCCCTGGAGGAACTTTGCTACTATTTTTATCATAATCTTTATCTTGTAGATGAGACCATCCTGAATGAAAATCTGTGCAGATGGCTGCAGGAGGAACTGGAACTTCCGAAACTGGCGGCGAAGCTCCGCCCTCTTTTTGAGAGAAATTACAGTATCGAGGAGTTTCTGTATCCGGTGTTCAAGGAGATCAATTATCTCACTTATGAAGAAATGAAGAGCCTGAACATGCAGATCCAGAAGCTTGCAGAAGAAGCTCCTTTTCTGAGAGAAAAGCGAAAAGGCGATGCACTGGTAGAGAATGGCATGTATGTCCATGCGATCCAGGTTTATCAGAAACTTCTGGAAGAAGAAACACTGGAAGAGGTCAGGGAAGGATTTACGGAGGATATCTTCCACAATCTGGGATGTGCCTACAGCTACCTGTTCCAGATGGAAAAAGCGGTCGAATGTTTCCGCAGGGCGTATGAGGGCAGCAGGAGTAAGGATGCACTGATCGCATATCTTCTGGCGTTTGGTGTCACAAAGACATCAGAAGAATATCAGAATCTGGTAAGGAGGCTTGGTGTCGAGAAGGAAGTCTTAAGGGAGATCAAGGAGAAACTTGCAGAATTCGGAAAGAAACCGGAAATCCCGACAGACTACGAAAATATAGACGAAACACTTCAGAAACTCACCCGGGATTACCACAGAAGCACCGGTTCATGAGCCGGTCAGCAGGTGATCGTCATTATTTTGTCAGATTAACTCAGGAATTTGTCCAAATAGACTGGACGAAACGAGAGGAATCTGTTAAACTAGACATATAAATTGGAAGTGGTAAGACCAACTTCCGATAAGATTAGGAGGAATTTATCATGTTAGTAAACGCTTCAGAAATGTTGAAAAAAGCAAAAGCTGGTCACTATGCAGTTGGTCAGTTCAACATTAACAACCTTGAGTGGACAAAAGCAATCCTGCTTACAGCACAGGAACTCAACTCTCCGGTTATCCTCGGTGTATCCGAAGGCGCAGGAAAGTATATGACAGGCTACAAGACAGTTGTTGGTATGGTGAAAGGAATGCTGGAAGAACTGAACATCACTGTTCCGGTTGCACTTCACCTTGACCACGGCAGCTACGAAGGATGCCTGAAATGTGTTGAAGCCGGATTCACATCTATCATGTTTGATGGTTCCCATTATCCGATTGAAGAGAACGTAGCAAAAACAAAAGAACTGGTTAAGATCGTTGCAGATCACGGAATGTCCCTGGAAGCAGAAGTTGGTTCCATCGGCGGTGAAGAAGACGGTGTTGTAGGTATGGGTGAATGTGCAGATCCTAAGGAATGCAAGATGATCGCTGATCTTGGTATCGACTTCCTTGCAGCAGGTATTGGTAACATCCATGGTAAATATCCGGCAAACTGGAAAGGCCTGAGCTTTGAGACTCTGGACGCTATCCAGCAGCTGACAGGAGATATGCCGCTCGTACTTCACGGTGGTACAGGAATCCCGGCTGATATGATCAAGAAAGCTATCGACCTTGGCGTATCCAAGATCAACGTAAATACAGAGTGCCAGCTTGCATTTGCTGCAGCTACACGTAAATACATCGAAGAAGGCAAGGATGAGCAGGGCAAAGGATATGACCCACGTAAACTTCTTGCTCCTGGATTCGAAGCAATCAAGGCTACTGTTAAAGAAAAAATGGAACTGTTTGGTTCTGTTAACAAAGCCTGAGATTTATTCAGCTTGAGTAATTTGTAAAGAGAGAGACCTGGAGAGGATTTTTCGGAATCTTTTCCAGGTCTTTTGTGTTCTGAAAAGCTGTTCAGCAGGGTTCCTGTCACGCAGAGGTTGCGGGATATTTCTCTTCGTGGTAAGATAGCTCTATGACAAAAAAAGAAGATATCATCATTATGAATTTTTCAGGAATCTACAAACAGCAGCAGTTCTGGCAGACCGGAGAAATACAGAGAAATATTTCCTGGGTGGAGGTACAGGAGCTTCCGGGAAGCAACTGCTACTGCGATGGAGATGCAATGGAGACTTTGCGGCAAAAGCTGGAGGAATTTGATGCAGATGGGATCCATTTCATTGATTCCGGCAATTATCACTATATGAGCCGTATCTGGCTTGAGAAACTGAACACACCATTCAGACTGGTCGTTTTTGACAACCATACCGATATGCAGCCGCCGGCATTTGGAGGATTGCTTTCCTGTGGAGGATGGGTGGCGGCGTCCCTTGAGGAACTTCCACTGCTTAAAGAAGTGCTCCTGGTCGGACCGGATCAGGAGGCTTTTGACCAGACAGAACCGGTCCTTCGGGAAAAAGTACGTTTTTTGTCGAGGGAGAAGCTGGGAGAGATGACGCTGGAGGAGAAAGTTTCGTTTTTTGAGGAGCTGACAGCAGAACTTCCGACGTATCTCTCGGTTGATAAGGATGTACTCTGTCCGGAGGAGGCCTCAACGACCTGGAGCCAGGGAGAGATGACACTGGAAGAATTGTGCGAGTTTGTAAAGATCCTTTTGGAAAAACAGGACATTCTGGGAATGGATGTCTGCGGAGAATGTGATCCGGATGCCTGTGAGGGTGATCATCTGAACGATCTGGCGAACCGGAAACTTCTGGAACTATGGAGAAAGGAGCGATAGATTTATGAAAAATGAACTCCTGACGATCGGACCTTTGACGGTCTACGGATATGGTGCAATGATCGCACTTGGCGTGATCGCAGCCTGGGTAGTGACAGAACTCCGGGCAAAAAAGCTCCGACTCAGCAGTGACCATGTATTCGCCCTTGCCCTCTGGGGGCTTCTGGGCGGTCTGCTCTGTGCGAAACTTCTGTACTGGATCACAGAATGGAAATCCATCATGGCAGATCCGGGATTTATTCTGGACACATTGTCGGATGGATTTGTAGTCTATGGCGGGATTCTTGGAGGAATCCTCGCAGGCTGGATCTACTGCAAGAATAAAAAAGTTAATTTCTGGAAATATTTTGACCTCGTGATGCCGTCTGTTGCGCTGGCACAGGGATTTGGACGGATCGGCTGTCTGCTTGCAGGCTGCTGTTATGGAAAAGAAACGGACAGTATCTTTGCGATCACCTTTCATGAGTCAGAGTTTGCACCAAACAATGTGCCGCTGATCCCGACAGAGATTTATTCCAGCGTGCTTGATTTTGCACATTTTGCGCTGCTTTTGTTTATTGCCAGCCGTAAAAAGAAGGACGGACAGGTGGCGGCGTGCTATCTGATCTTTTACAGTATCGGAAGGTTTATCCTGGAATTTTTCCGCGGGGATCTGATCCGTGGAAGCGTGGGCGTGCTGTCGACTTCTCAGTTTATTAGTCTGTTTACCGGGGCGGTGGGAATTATCATATTGATCCTCCGAAGCAAGAAAAGCAATGCCTGAGCAGACTGGACTTACAGGTGGAAATTGGATTCAGATTTGAGGAAAACGTAGATATGGAAATAACAGGAATAAAGAGGTTGATGTCTGCATAGCCTGTACAGAAATATGTGCAGGAGACCGATGACTATGCGCATACAGGAAGGCATTATCGTGCCGGCACAGGATCAGCAGTATCAGAACTTTATCGTCCGATATAACCAGAATCTTCATGGAGATTTTGATTACCAGTCCGATGATACGTTTCAGATTGTGAATGACCTGTTCGGGATTCTTTATGTCCCGGAGCAGGATGTTCCGGCACTGGAATTTAACAGTTATTCTTATTCTTCTATTCCCAAATGTTACACTTATATGGAGCTTGGAGCACTGAGTGCATCTGGCGTGCTCAGGCTTCACGACCATCCATATCTCAGATTAAAAGGAGCCGGAACATTGGTGGCGGTCATTGATTCAGGGATCGACTATCAGCATCCGGCTTTTCGTAATGGTGACCAGAGCAAGATTCTGAGTATCTGGGACCAGTCCCTTCCGGGAGGGCGTTCCGGCCGGATCCCATATGGAAGAGAATTTACCAGAGTGCAGATCAACGAGGCACTTGCTGCCGAAAATCCGCTGGAGATTGTGCCCTTAATCGACAGAAACGGACACGGAACCAGGCTCGCTGCGACAGCAGCAGGAAATCGGATCCCGGAAGAAAATTTTTCCGGGGCGGCACCGGAAGCAGAGCTGGTGATCGTCAAGCTTAAGCCTGCCAAAAAATATCTGCGGGATTTTTACCTTTTTCCACGGGAAGCGGAGGTTTTTCAGGAAGATGATATCATGCTGGCGATTGCTTATGTGTTACAGTGCGCGGTAGAAAATCAGATGCCGCTTTCTATCTGCATAGGGCTTGGGACGAATATGGGGGCGCACCGCGGAGACGGACCTTTGAGTGAGTTTATCAACAGCACGGCAAGTTTCAGCCAGAACTCCATTTCGATCGCGGCGGGAAATGAAGGAACAGCCAGACATCATTATTTAAGTGGGGCGGATCGGCAGGAAAAAACAGATACGGTAGAACTCAAAGTAGGAGAGCAGGAGAGTACCAGAGGATTTTCGATGGAATTCTGGGGTGACTCTCCTAATTTTTATAATATCGTGATCCAGTCACCGACAGGTGAGAGACTTCCGGTGAGCACCGCCCTCAAATATGGAACCCAGGAACTTTCGTTTGTATTTGTGGAAACGAGGATCCTGGTCAACTACATACCGATCGAGCGAAGGACGGGAAAAACACTGGTTTTTTTCCGTTTTCTGCATCCGGCACCGGGAATCTGGAAACTTCTGGTGGAGGAACGGATGCCGGCCAATGGAGGATTTCATATCTGGCTTCCGACGAGGGGACTGATCTCCGATGAGACCTATTTCCTGAAATCCTCTCCGGAATTCACGATCACTTCCCCCGGAGATGCCCGTGACGGAATGACAGTAACCGCATACCAGTACCGCGACAACAGTCTTTATGTCCAGGCGAGCCGCGGCTACAACACTGAAAATGTCGTAAAACCAGACTTCGCAGCCCCGGGTGTCGGAATCCTGACTGCCTCGATCGGAGCCGGCCGGATCTTCGAACAGGCAACAGGAACCAGCCTTGCAGCTGCCCAGACCGCCGGGATCGCCGCCCTACTGTTCGAATGGGCCCTGATCCGCGGCAACGAACCCTACTTCACCGGCAACAGCGTCAAAAACTACTTAAGCCGCGGCGCAGTCCGTGACGATATAATACAGTACCCAAATCCGAACTGGGGGTATGGACGTGTGGATCTGTATCATACGTTTGAACTTTTGACGTAAAATCTTGTTGAATATACAAAAAAATTTAGTGAATCTAATTGTTTTTTTGATAATAATTTGCTATAATATATGCACAATGACGATTATTCGGAGCGGTTAGGACGAATGATCTCAAAAACAAATGATTCCGGCGCACAAGAGGGCAGACAATTACAAACAGGGGAGAGGCGGCGGAACGGAAACAGGAGGAAACAATGAAACGAGGAAGTATTTTTGAACTGAATGGCGTTCCAAAATTCCAGGAAGCCATTCCGCTGGCCCTGCAGCATGTAGTTGCCATGATCGTGGGATGTGTTACCCCGGCAATCATCGTAGCCGGAGCAGTAGGAGGAGGCGGCTTAAGCGCCAAGGATCGAGTTATTCTGATCCAGGCATCACTGGTCATCTCAGCACTGTCGACCCTGATCCAGTTATTCCCGCTTGGCAAGAAAGGCGGCTTTACCCTGGGATCCGGACTCCCGATGATCATGGGTGTCAGCTTTGCCTACGTTCCAAGTATGCAGGCGATCGCAGAAGGCTATGGGATCTCGACGATCCTGGGCGCGCAGATCGTCGGTGGTGTGGTAGCATTTATCATGGGTATTCTGGTCAAGAAGATCAGAGTTTTCTTCCCGCCGCTGATCACAGGTACCGTTGTATTTACCATTGGTCTGTCCCTGTACCCGACAGCGATCAACTACATGGCGGGCGGCACAAGCAATCCGGATTACGGTTCCGGGCAGAACTGGCTGGTAGCATTCATCACACTGGCAGTTGTAACTGCACTGAACCATTTCGGCAAAGGAATCCTGAAACTGGCTTCCATTCTGATTGGTATCATCGTTGGTTATATCGTATCCATTCCGTTTGGCATGGTGAATCTCTCAAGTGTAGGTCAGGCGAAGATGTTCCAGCTCCCACAGTTCATGCATTTTGGCATCCACTTTGAGATCTCAGCCTGCGTTGCCATCGGACTTCTGTTCGCGATCAACTCCGTACAGGCAATCGGAGACTATTCCGCAACGACCATCGGAGCAATGGACCGTGTGCCGGAGGATCGTGAACTCCAGAACGGTATCATGGCATATGGTATCAGCAACGTGATCGGCGCACTGTTCGGCGGACTTCCGACAGCAACCTACAGCCAGAACGTAGGTATCGTTACAACCACCAAGGTTATCAACCGCTGCGTCCTTGGTCTTGCAGCAGTCATCCTCGGCGTTGCAGGTATCGTGCCGAAATTCTCCGCACTTCTGACAACGATCCCACAGTGTGTTCTCGGTGGTGCGACCGTATCCGTATTTGCTTCCATCGCAATGACAGGTATGAAACTTGTAGCTTCCGCAGAGATGGATTACAGAAACTCTTCCATCGTAGGCCTTGCAGCAGCAATCGGTGTCGGCGTTTCTCAGGCATCCGCAGCACTTGCAAGCTTCCCGGACTGGGTAACTACGATTTTTGGTAAATCCCCTGTAGTTCTGGCAACACTGATCGCAGTAGTGCTGAACGTCATTCTTCCAAAGAGCCGCGTAGAGCGCAAGGAAGAAGAAAAACTCAAAAAAGAAGTAAAAGAAAAGATCAAACAGGATCACGAAGAGTTTGATCAGCAGTAAAACCTGAATACATAAAAAGATCCCTTTCTTATCTGGAACCGCTTCTGGCGGCCGCAGTGATGGGAAAGGGATCTTTTTTATTTATGGAAAAAATTATTTACGGTATACAAATGCCGGAAGTCCGTCCTCACCAAGAGGAACATTTACATTTCCCTGGATCAGCGGTCGGGCATAGCGGACAAAATCTTCGGTGACATCGTGACCGTCAGGTGTGATCCACTCTGCCGGAACGACCTTTTCCTGGTTACAGATCTCATTGACATCCTCAAGTCCACAGACCATCTGGTAATTACCATCAGCATCGGCCTCGCGGATGAAGGAAACCATCTTTCCAGTCTCACCGTTAAGGGCAGCCTGCACGCCAAACTTACCTGCAGCAACAGCTTCCTGCTGGTCGGTGGCAGAGATCATGGCTGCACTGCATCGCTGGCTGACGTTCAGTTCTACAGAACGGGCTTTGACACCGAGACGGCTACGGACAAGATTTTCAAGATATTTGCCGCATCCTGCAAGCATCTTGTGACCGAAAGTGTCGGTTCCTACAGAGCTGTCATATTCGCAGATAAAAGTTCCCTCAGCGTCGTGGATTCCCTCAGAAACACAGACGATAAGGTTGCAGTTTGTCTCGAATGCTTTTTCCAGATCTTTCAGAAAAGCTTCCTGGTCAAAATCTGTCTCCGGAAGATAGATAAATAACGGGTTGTCGCCATCATATTTACGTGCAAGGGCACTGGCAGCAGTCAGCCATCCCGCATGACGTCCCATGATCTCGATGATCGTCACGGATTTTTTCTCATAGACATTGGCATCAAGAGTGATCTCACGGACAGTAGATGCAACGTATTTGGCAGCACTTCCGAATCCCGGTGTATGATCGGTATGGATCAGGTCATTATCGATCGTCTTTGGCTCGCCGATCACACGGATGGAGCTTCCAATTTTGGCTGCATAGCGGGAAAGCTTGCTGACAGTATCCATGGAATCATTTCCACCGATATAGAAAAACCAGCCGATGTTCATCTCTTCAAACTTGCGGAAAAGCTCCGGATAGACCGGATCTTCGAGAGATTCCGGCAGTTTGTAACGGCAGGAACCAAGATATGCGCCAGGCGTGTGAGTAAGATACGTAAGCTTCTCGCCCGGAAGAGCTTCCTCAAAATCAAGCACACGACCAGCCAGGAATCCTTCGATCCCATTGACCATGCCGTAAACATGTCCGATTTCATCAGAATGGGCAAGTCCCTCAGAAACAACTCCATGAAGGCTGCTGTTGATCACGGCAGTAGGTCCGCCGGACTGTCCGACGATAAGATTTTTCTTTGACATTTGTATACCTCCGATTAGGTTAATAATGAATTCATTGTAGCATACGGGGGAGAAATTGACAAATGAAGATTCAGGGGCATGGCGTTTCAGATCAGCAAAAGGTTCCTGAACGCAAAAATCTCATCCTCATCCATCAGCCGTTCCATTTCATTCAGATTGAGATCAGAGTGTTCGAGCTCTCGTGAAAAGCGGTAGCAGATGGATACGAGGTCATAAAAGGTGAAATGGTGGTCATTTGCGAGGTAAGTACCCACGGCGAGGTCGTGGATCATGGCTGTGCAGACGACTGCCATTTTTATTTTGGCGAAGATCTGGTCATCGTAGACGGCTCCGCAGAAGTAAGTGTAGATCCAATAAACGAGAAGCTGTTCTTCCTGGATCGTCCAGTCCGGGCAGGCTGCGAGAAATTCCTGACAGCAGCTGGTAAATTTTTCTTCGGAGTCACATGCCGTGTAGAGCGGGAGTAAGGTTTCGTGGAGATATTTCCGCCATCTTTTGCGCAGGACTTCCATCTCGGGAATGACAGCCTTCCAGACCTGTTTACGGTAAGTGACAGGATCTGTCCTGGAAGTTGTCCACTTCTGGATCTTTGCAAGAAAAGTATCTCCAACGCCGGAGCTCTGGTGGCGTGCGCGGATATCTTCCCACTGGTACAGCTCATTTTTGTCAAGAGCCAGCTGGAAATCATGTGTACAGGCAAGCAGTTTGTGGCGGCGCAGTTCCATGGGGAGGTTTCTGTCCTGAACGATGGAAATGAGGTAGTCCCTGGTATCCATCAACGCAGTAAAAAGCAGATAGTCAAAATCATCATACGTCTCTTCAGGAGTTTCTTTTTCTATTGTGACAAAAGTAGTTTTTTCCTTCCGGGAGAGAAAGATCCTCGCGGCCTCCGGGCAGGATAAAGAGAGGGAATATTCGCGCAGTCCCTCGAATTCTTCGATGTGGCGGGGATATTTCCGGCAGGTATCGCAGAGCATGTCAGGACCAGCTTCGCTGTAGATATCGCAGAGATTTTCTTCATTTAAGAAAGCACATCGATGGTCATACTGGCGAAAAGCCTGTTCCTTCCAGTCAATATCATTATAGAGCCGGTTGCGGAAAGCACCCTTAAAGTGGCGGTATTTCTTAAGACTCCTGTCATCGATCATGATCTGCCATCCCGCACAGCAGGTGTCCGGACAGGCTCCTGCGATACAGGAAAATTCTTTATAAAAAGCAGGAAATGTAATCTGCATTTTTGATGTCTCCTTTGTAAAAAATTATACAATGAATTATAGCATCCTGACTTCTTCTCTACAAGATACTCATTCTTATAAGTATGAAATAACTATAAATTCACATCCGGTTCCATTGACGTAAAATGTGTCCTGTGCTAAGATTTTACAGAACAGACAGTTAAATCTGATAAAATGCAGGAAATAAGTCTGGACGAAAGGAGTGTATTATGAGTGGGAAAAACACAGAGAATCAGTCCAAGCAGAAGAAAAAAGGAGATATCCTTCAGACCCTGGTTCTTATTGTGGCGATAGCAGTTTTCTGTTATGCAGCCGTGAATCTTTTTCATATTTACACAGAATACAAGAAAGGAACAGATGAATATAACCACATTGAACAGATGGCAGTGACAGACCGTGCACCGGATTCACAGGAAGTGGCAGGACCGAATGCACAGCCAAAGGCCCCGATCGACGTGGATTTTGCAGCACTTAAGAGCGTGAACTCAGATGTAGTAGGCTGGATTTATGTAGAAGCACTGGATGGCATCAGCTATCCGATCGTGCAGGGCAAGGATAATGAAACATACCTGCACCAGACATACGAGAAGAACTATAATTTTGCAGGAACTATTTTTGTGGATTATGAAAACAGTCCTGATTTCAGCGACTGCAATACTCTGGTTTACGGACACAATATGAAGAATGGTTCCATGTTCGGCCACCTCAAGAAATTTGCAGAGGATCAGGAGACTTATAATAAGAGTAAATATTTCTGGATCCTGACACCGGATAAGAATTATCGTTATGAGATTATTTCTGCCTACACGACAGGGGTCAACAGTGATACCTACACTTTATTCAAGGGACCGGGCGATGAATTCCAGAGCTATCTGGAAACGATCAAGGGTTATTCAGAAATCCAGACAGATCCGGGCGAGCTGACGATCAAAGACAAGATCGTAACATTGTCTACCTGCACAGGAAACGAATCCACAAGGTTCGTAGTACAGGGAAAGAGGGACATTTCTGAGGATGCCCATTAGGGAGCAGCCTGCGGCAGACAGAAATCAAAAGAGCAAAGGGGGATTTTACATGGATGAAAAGATCATGAAATTACAGGAGCTGATCGATCAGCACGATAACATTGTGTTTTTTGGCGGGGCGGGAGTGTCCACGGAGAGTGGAATTCCTGATTTCCGTTCCCAGGACGGATTATATCATCAGAAATATGATTATCCTCCGGAGACTATCTTAAACCATACCTTTTTCCTGAGTCATCCGGATGAATTTTATAAATTCTACCGTGACAAGATGCTCTGTGATACTGCCAGACCGAACGCCGCCCATCTGAAACTCGCAGAGCTCGAAGAGGCAGGCAAACTCAAGGCTGTGATAACCCAGAACATCGACAATCTTCATCAGATGGCGGGCAGCCGCCGTGTACTGGAGCTTCATGGAAGCGTATACCGCAATCACTGTATGAGATGCGGGAAATTTTATGATTTTGATTATGTGAAGCACAGTGAGGGAGTTCCGAGATGCGAATGCGGCGGAATGATTAAGCCGGATGTGGTTCTTTATGAAGAAGGACTGGATAATCAGACGATACAGGATTCTGTCCGTGCGATCTCCGAGGCGCAGGTTCTGATCATAGGAGGAACCTCTCTTGCCGTCTATCCTGCGGCAGGTCTGATTGATTATTTCCGGGGAGATGCACTGGTGGTCATCAACAAATCATCGACTCCGCGTGACCGCAATGCAGATCTTCTGATCAAGGAGCCGATCGGTCAGGTATTTTCTCAGATTAAAGTAAGATAAGGGAGCAGACAGGGCATGGAACTTGTTTATGAAGTGGGGGATGTTGTAACCCTCAAGAAAGGTCATCCATGTGGAAGCAAGGAGTGGGAGATCCTTCGTGTAGGAGCAGATTTCCGGCTGAAATGCATGGGCTGCGGACACCAGATCATGGTGCCGCGCAAAATGGTAGAAAAAAATACAAGAAAATTGTCGAAAAAGATATGAACATTGACAGAAATGTGTAAAACTGTTATACTTTTCTGAAAAAGAATAACCAGGCGTGGTTTGACCAGAAAAGTCAATTTAATGTAATCCGGCGGGAATCCGGAACAGTTTATAAGAAACTGCTGTAAGTGTGCATCCGCATACAGAGTCAGCATATAGAACGCGTTGTGCAGAGGACAGAGACCCATCATGGCAATTATGGGGCTCTGTTTTTGTTGTCTTAAAGAGAAAAGGAAAGAGCGGAGAAACCATGGAAAGACAAAATGCGGAAAAAGGCTGGAATCAGCTGAGGTATGATGCACGGGTATACACGATACAGAATGAGCGAAACAGGAGAGTAGGCGCACCGGGGGAGATTCCGGATCAGTACAGATACATAGGGGACAAATGCTTCCTTAATAATGGCAAGGTACACAGTGTATCGCTTCCCGCTGCCTGTCGCGTGATCGGCAAGCAGGCATTTGAGGGATGCCAGTTTCAGAAACAGGTCAGATTTCCGGATACACTGATAGAGATCAAAAAAAGAGCATTCGCAGGGAACCGGCGTCTGAGGGCAGCAGTACTGCCGGACAGTCTTGAGAAGATCGGTGCACAGTGTTACCGGGAGTGCAGCAAACTGAAAAGAGTGGAATTTTCTTCCGGGAGCAGATGCAGGGTGATCCCGGAGGGAATTTTTGATTCCTGCCTGAATCTGGAGGAAGTCTGTCTTCCGCCACATACACAGCAGATTGAGAAGAGAGCTTTTTACCGCTGCAAGGAACTTCATAGCATTGCACTGCCGGATTCTGTCCGGGAGATCGGAGAAGAAGCATTTTATTTCTGCGGAATAGAGGAGCTGACACTTCCTTCGAACCTTCGGGTGATCGGAGACAGTGCCTTTTTCCGTTGCAAGAATTTAAGAACGGTATATGTCCCGGAGAGTGTCAGAGAGATCGGCCGGTGGGCGTTCCACGGCTGCAGCAGACTGGAGCGGATCGAGATCCTGCATGATCCGGATGAGATCGGACCATGGATCATCAACAGAAGCTGCACGATCGTCTGCCAGAAGGGCAGCAAAGTAGACGAATATGCACAGGAATTCGGCTTTACTACAGAATATGCAGAACTTTTAGAGGAACTTGATGGATAGGAACGGAAAGAAATGGAAGGATAATAAGATGTTCTTTGTAAAAAGTAGAACCAGAGTTACAGCAGCAGTCTGTATGGTGCTGTTTCTGTGCAGCTTTCTGTTATCGGGCTGTGGAGGCGGCGCTTCATCAAAAGGCGGAAACTGCACGATCTCGATAGAATGTTCCACGATTCTTGACCATATGGAGGATCTTAAGGAGACCAAGAAGGAATTTGTTCCGCAGGACGGATGGATCCTTAAGGAAACGCAGGTATCATTTAAGAGCGGCGAAACCGTTTTTGACATTCTGAAGCAGATCTGCGGAGAGCAGGGAATCCATATGGCATCCCGTTATACACCACTGTACAAGAGCTATTATGTTGAGGGAATCAACCAGCTTTATGAGTTTGACTGTGGCAAAAACTCCGGCTGGATGTACAGCGTAAACGGCAAGTATCCGAATTATGGCTGTTCCAGCTACAGGCTTGAGGACGGAGATAAGATTGAATGGAGATACACCTGCAATCTTGGCTCCGATGTAGGAGATCAGTATGCAGAAGATGGAAAGTGACAGTTTTTCCCGGTGCCACCCCCTGCTGAACTTTTTTTATTTCGGAGTGGTGCTTTTATTTACCATGTTTAATCAGCATCCGGTATTCCTGGGCATATCTTATGCCGGGGCTGTCTTTTATGCCGCGCTGCTGAATGGCTGGCGCAGGACACTCAGGCAGAGTCTGCTTTTGACCCTGCCGGGGCTTCTGGTCGTGGCACTTCTGAATCCGATGTTCAATCATTATGGTGTAACAATGCTTTATTATGTTGAGAGCAGCGGAAACTGGATCACACTGGAGGCTCTGGTATACGGCGTTGTGCTTGGTGCCGTCATGTTTGTCGTGATCCAGTGGTTCAGCTGTTACAATCAGGTCATGACAACGGACAAATTTGTTTACCTTTTCGGACGGATCATACCGGCACTTTCACTCGTGCTTTCGATGGCACTTCGGTTTGTGCCGCGTTTTTTGAATCAGCTTGGAGTTATCCGGAACGGACAGAAGGCAATGGGGCGAGATGTTTCAGAGGGAAGACTTCTGGACAGGATAAAATATGGCCTTCAGATGCTTTCGATCCTTGTGACCTGGTCGCTGGAAAATGCGATCGAGACTTCGGATTCCATGCGAAGCCGTGGCTATGGACTGCGGGGAAGAACGGCGTTTTCCGTCTATCGCTTTACAAAGAGAGACTGTTGCCTTGGAACCCTCATGGCAGGCCTTTTTGCTGTATTTACAGCAGGCTGTGCCAGTGGAGCTGCCTATGCGGTATATGATCCGAGGATCGTACTGGCCGGCTTTACCGTGCAGGGCAGTACAGCACCGGTAAGCGTTACGCCATGGCTTGCCGGAGCAACTTATCTCTGTTTCGGGATTTTCTGTTTCCTTCCGGTGATGCTGGAACTCTACGAGAGCCGGAAACTGAAACAGAGCAGGAAAAAAACAGGAACCGATATCGGAATGACTTACCGTCAGATTTATGAAGAACTGGAACAGGAAGGAAAAATCTTATGAATATAGTAGAGATACATGACTTTTGTTTTGCATACCCGGATTGTTCCAGTAAGGTGCTCGATCAGGTAAATATGGAGATTCAGGAGGGAACCCTGAATGTGATCTGTGGAAGGAGCGGCTGTGGCAAAAGCACTCTGCTCCGTCATTTCAAGAGCGTACTTATGCCTCATGGAGTTTCGAGCGGAACCGTTCTGTTCAAGGGAGAGAAACTTGCAGAAGTCGATCACAGGACGCAGAGTCAGGAGATCGGTTTTGTCATGCAGAATCCGGATAATCAGATCGTAACAGACAAAGTCTGGCATGAACTGGCTTTTGGGCTGGAGAGCCTTGGATATGACAACGAAACAATCCGGCTCCGGGTTGCGGAGATGGCGAGCTATTTTGGAATTCATCAGTGGTTCTACAAGGGTGTGGAGGAACTCTCCGGAGGACAGAAGCAGCTTCTGAACCTGGCGGCGATCATGGCAATGCATCCGTCGCTTCTGATTCTGGATGAGCCGACTTCTCAGCTTGACCCGATCGCGGCATCAGACTTTCTGGAAACGGTCAAAAAGATCAACCGCGACATCGGAACAACTGTGATCATTACAGAACACCGTCTGCAGGATATCATTCCTTATGCGGACAAAGTGTTTGTACTGGATAAGGGAACCGTTTTTCTGGAGGGAAGACCGTCAGAGATCGGTCAGAAACTGCGGGAGCAGAAGCACGGGATGTTTTTGTCCATGCCGGTTCCCATGCAGATCTACGGAGAGACCGACAGCAGTGCGGCCTGTCCCCTGACCGTCAGCGAGGGACGGCAGTGGCTGGCGGAATACTTTCATACAAAAGGAATTTCAAGGGAACTTCAGCAAAAAGCAAACGACCGGTTCCTGGCCGAGAAGACAGCACAGCAGAAAGAACAGCAGCCATCTTCCGGCAGAGAACCGGCAATAGAAATGAAGGATGTCTGGTTCCGGTATGAGAAGGACAGCCCGGACGTTGTGCGGGATCTGTCACTTCAGGTAGGAAAAGGCGAATTTTATGCACTGGTGGGCGGCAACGGAACCGGCAAGAGTACGACATTGTCACTCTTAAGCCGGGTGCGCCAGCCTTACCGTGGCAGGATCCGTCTGGAGGGCCGTGATATCCGTACCTATAAGGACAGAGAATTATACTGTGGCTGTCTTGGTGTGATGCCACAGAATCCACAGAGTATTTTTCTCAAAAAAACAGTACTGGAAGATCTTTATTCCGTCATTGGTGGAAAGAAAGAGAAGCTTTCTCCGGAATATCAGGTTCACATGAAGAAGGAAAAAGCCATCGAGGGAATAGTAAGCCTGACACGGCTTGAAGGGCTTCTGGACCGACATCCCTATGACTTAAGCGGCGGAGAACAGCAGAGACTTGCTCTTGCCAAAGTACTTCTCCTGCGTCCGAGGATCCTCCTGATGGATGAACCCACCAAGGGCATGGACGCAGAATACAAGGAAGAAATCGGCAGAATTCTGAATAAACTGAAACAGCATGGACTGACGATCTTTATGATTTCCCATGATGTGGAATTTGTCGCAGAGTATGCAGACCGCGTGGGTCTGTTCTTTGAGGGAAATGTTGTGACAAGCCAGAATACAAGGGAATTTTTTGCAGGAAATAACTTCTATACAACAGCGGCAAACCGTATGGCAAGGCAGCTCTTTCCGGATGCTGTCACCGGAAAGGATGTGATCACATGCTTACGGAACAGCAATTAGATACATTTATGGAAGAATTCTGGGAGGACCGGCATCCGGAGCATGCAGCAGATACGAAGGAAGAGCAGCCAGAGGAACCAGAAGAATACAGACTTCCCACAGACGGACTGATCATCCGGCAGATGACGAAGGAAGGCAGAGTCAGCAGGCGGACATGGTTTGCGCTGGGTGTGATGCTCCTGGTCGTACCGTTACTTCTGTATCTGTCAGTCAGGGTTTTCCACGGACGAAAATATCTGGTCTGCAGTCTGATCGTGATCGTTGCGGCGATGCTTCCCTTTTTTATGATGTTTGAGGGAAGAAAGCCGAAGGCGCGTGAGATCATGGTGATCGCAGTCCTGGCGGCGATCGGAGTGGCAGGAAGAGCGGCATTTTTTATGGTGCCGAGTTTCAAACCGGTTGCGGCGATCGTGATTTTGAGCGGTATTTCCTTTGGAGGGGAAGCAGGTTTTCTGGTCGGGTGTCTGATCATGATGCTTTCCAACATGTTCATGGGACAGGGACCGTGGACTCCGTGGCAGATGTTTGCATTTGGCATGATCGGTTTTCTTGCGGGAATCCTTTTTCAGAAAGGAATTCTCAAAGCACGGAAGCGGGATCTCTGTATTTATGGATTTTTGAGCGTGTTTCTGATTTATGGTGGAATCATGAATCCGGCAAGTGCGTTGATGTCATATGGACAGGTTACCTGGGCAAGTCTTCTGGCTTTTTATATTTCAGGAGCACCGGTCGATCTGGTACATGCCATCTCAACAGTGATTTTTCTGTGGTTCTTAAGTCGTCCGATGCTTGAGAAACTGGAACGCATCAAGAAAAAATACGGGCTGGTGGAGCCCTGAAAAGAGGCAGAAAGTGATCAATATCAGTCATCTGCTTCCGGATGAGGAAATGAAAGAACTGATCCGGGAAACAGGAATGGGAGTGGAGAGCATTGATTTTTCCATCTCCGACAATCTGGATCATCTGGAAGAGACGATACAGATATACAGGAAAAAATTAAATACATTTGGGAATCCGCCGCTGACACTTCACGGGCCTTTCCTGGATCTGAACCCGGCTGCGTTTGACAGCCTGATCCGTGAAGTAACGATGACCCGGTTTGCACAGTGCTATCAGGCGGGGAAGGAACTTGGAGCCAGAAAGATCATTTACCATTCCGGAATGATCCCCTGCGTTTATTTCAGGGAAGGATGGGCAGATCAGGTAAGCCGGTTTTTCTGCGAGTTTCTGGAACACAGAGAAGGACTGGAAATCGTGATGGAGAACGTTCTGGACGAGGACTGGGAACTTCTTCTGGATGTATACAGGAAAGTAGATCATCCGGACTTCCATCTGTGTCTGGATATCGGGCATGCGCACTGTTATTCAGAAATTCCGGTTCTCACCTGGGCAGAAGAACTTGCACCTTACGTCACGCATGTTCATGTCCATGATAACTGCGGTGACCGGGATGCACATCTGGGGCTTGGAAAAGGTACCATTCCCTGGCAGAAACTACAGAACCTGCTTCCACTTACCAAAGAGAGAAGCTGGACGATCGAATGTTCACGCAGAGAGGAGGTTCTTCTCTGCTGGCACAGAATACGAGAGGGCAGAGTATGAACAGATTAAAACAAAGAGGACTTACATTTCTGGTACTGCTGACAACAGCAGGAATGATGACAGGATGCGGCGGCAGCAGTACACCGGATCTGGAGAAGGCACTTGCAAAAACCGCAGAATATGAACAGAAGACAGTGACGTCTCCCGCATCAGATTCCCTGGGCGGTGAGTGGACAGTGATCGCACTGGCGCGTTCCGGTGAAAAGGCAGAGGACAATTACTTCGAGAAATACCGTGCAAATCTGGAAAAGAAACTGAAAGAGCAGGACGGTATCTTAAGCGAAAACAAATATACAGAATATTCCCGTGCAGTACTGGCACTTTGTGCGATCGGGGAAGATCCGTCAGAGATCGGCGGCTATGATATCCAGAAGCCGCTGGAAGATTATGAGACCGTTGTCTCTCAGGGACTGAACGGAGCTGTTTTTGCCCTTCTTGCCCTGAATGCGCAGGATCCGCAGGCGAATAAAGACGGTGAGGTTCAGAAGAAATATCTCGACTATATTCTGGAACAGGAAAAATCCGATGGCGGTTTTTCTCTGGATGACAATGCCACAGAGGGAGATGTGGATCTGACGGCCATGACGCTGCAGTGTCTGGAACCGTATCAGGAAGAAGAAAGCGTAAAAGACACCATAGACAGAGGCGTAGAGTTCCTGGTAGATGCACAGGATGCAGACGGAGGTTATACCGCCTATGGAGACAAGAGCTCCGAGTCCGTTTCCCAGACGATCATTGCCCTGAGTACCTATGGCATTGACTGCAATGAAGATGAGCGTTTCCAGAAAGACGGAAAGGGACTCTACGATACTCTTATGACCTATTACCAGAAAGACGGAAGCTTCTCCCACACAGAGGACGGAGACAGCGATCCGATGGCGACGGACCAGGCATTCTGTGCGATGGTGGCATATGAGCGCTGCCAGAACAAAGAAAACAGTTTCTACAACATGACAGATCACAGATAAACGGAGGAAAAGACATTGCCGGAAAAAATAACACAGCTCCAGAAGGAACTCGAGACGATCATCAAAGGAAAAAAAGCAGTTACAGACAAGATCATCATGGCAGTGCTGGCCAGAGGCCACATTCTTCTGGAAGACGTGCCGGGTGTCGGAAAGACAACGACAGCGCTTGCCCTGAGCCGCCTGATGGGAATGGAATTTAACCGTATCCAGTTTACCCCGGATGTTGTTCCGTCTGATGTCACCGGATTTACCATGTATGAGAAACAGACCGGCCAGTTCATGTACCGTCCGGGTGCGGTAATGTGCAACCTTCTTCTTGCAGATGAGATCAACCGTACTTCCAGCAAGACGCAGGCTGCACTTCTGGAAGTAATGGAAGAGGGAAGAGTGACCGTGGACGGAGAGACCCATGAAGTGCCGCAGCCGTTTGTGGTTCTTGCGACAGAGAACCCGGTTGGTTCTTCCGGTACTCAGATGTTACCGGAATCCCAGCTTGACCGTTTTATGGTCAGTCTCAGCATGGGATACCCGGATCACCAGAGCCTGGTAGAGCTTCTCCGCGACCGTCAGAAAGTCAATCCGCTGGAACTTGCGCGGACTGTCATCACCAGAGAAGAAGTCCTGAAACTTCAGAGCGAAGTGCAGGATGTGTATGTGGCAGACGAAGTCCTGGATTATATAGCAAAACTCGCGGAAGCGACCAGAGAACATGAAATGATCGTCCTCGGCTTAAGTCCCCGTGGAACGCTGGCATTGTGCCGTATGGCAAAAGCGGCAGCCTACATGAGCGCAAGAGACTATGTAATACCGAAGGACGTACAGACGGTATTCAAAGACGTGGCAGCTCACCGTATGGTCCTGGATTCAAGGGCAAGATATCAGGAAAAATCCGCCCGTGAGATCCTTGATGAGATTCTTGCAGAAGTACCGCAGCCGAAGGTAGAAGGATGATGAAAAGCAGGATCATGTGGTTTCTGTGGATCGTTCTGATGGCAGGAGCTACCGTATATACCGGTTCCTGGATCTTTGTCGTACTTCTTATGATCTCGGGCATTCTTCTTGTCTTTTCAGCAGTCACAGCTCTGTTCTGCGGAAAAAAGATGGAATGGAAACTGAAACTTCCAAGAGCGGCCCAGAGGACAGAATGTTTTAATGGAAACCTTAAGATGCAGAACAATTCCATATGGCCGGTATCCGGAAGCTGTACACTGCACTGGCAGAATCAGTTTACCGGAGAGAAGGGAGAGATCCCGCTTCCGTTTTCCCTCGGGACCAGAGAAACCGGAACTGTGGGATTTCAGGCGAAGAGTAACTGGTGCGGCTGTATTGAGTTTGGATTTTCACAGTGGAAATGCAGAGATTTCTTTGGTGTGGCGGCTGTGAAACGTGTGGCAGAAGTGAGCGGCTGTACCGTAGTGATGCCGGGGGAACACAGGCAGGATTTTTCTTTCCTTACCAGAGAGGGCTTTGATATGGAAAGTTTTCGCTATTCCGGCAGCCGTCCGGGAGATGATCCGGGCGAGACCTACGATATCCGCGAATATCAGCCGGGAGATTCCATCCGTCAGATCCACTGGAAGCTTACGGGCAAGCTGGATGACATTATGATTCGGGAAAAAAGCTACCCGGTCGATGATACCGTTCTGATCCTGGCCGAAAGCTGGCAGGAACACAAAGACCCGGGAAGGGCAGAGACTGTGGCAGAAGTTTTTGCCTCAGTTCTTCTGGACTTTATAGATAAGAAGATTCCCTGCCAGGCAGGAATCTACGACCATCAGACAGGCAGGTTCCGGATACAGAAAGTCCGGATACGGGAGGATTACGAAAACGTCCTGTATCTTTTTCTTCGCAGCAGCGGACAAAAACGAATGGCTGTACAGGGCTATCTTGAGAACTCCGGCACACAGAGCTTTGCAAACTATATTTACATAACCGGGGATCCGGATGACAGAGAAGCGGAGACCTTGAGACAAAAAGGACAGGTAACAGTCATAGGCTGCGGAACCGGCAGCCCGGACAACGGAGGAGAACACATAACATGGAGATATGGATCACAGAATCCGGACAGCACCCAAAAAGAGAATACAGAAAACAACTGTCAGGTATCCTTCTGCAGACTGCGCTGATCTGGCTTGTGGAAGGCTTTGGGCTGATCCTGTTCCTGGAGCTTTTTTCGGAGCAGGTGTACAGAGTGTCGGTTCTTTTAAGCGTTTTTGTGGTCACTCTGCTGGCACTTGTCACAGCCAGAATTCCCAAAACGGGACTGGCAGTCCGGTGCGGAAGCACACTGGCCGCTGTGCTCCTGCTTCTGCTGTTCCGCAGAAATATCCTGGACGGAGCTGCACTCTACTGGAATGACGCGGCAGATATCCTTGGCAGCAGAGCGGGAATCTACCTGAACCGGTATGACACGACAGCAATTACCTCGGGAAACAGCTCCCGGATAATGTTTCTGATCGTCCCCGGAATAATGGCGGCGGTTCTGGGACTCATCATTCTGAAGTACAGATGGTGTATCCTTACCCTGCTCTGTGCGGCTCTGTACCCGGCGCTCCTTCTTCTTACAGAGGGCGTACCGGATCATAAGGTCTGTTTCCTTTTTTATCTGGGACTTCTTCTGAAACTGAACTTTATTCTGACACATTCCACGAAGTCAGATGGGAGGGCGCAAAGCTCCCGGGCTTTCTGGGAGGGCGGCATTCTGGCACTGGGCGTGATGCTTGTGGCAGGACTTCTGGCTGCACAGATACTTCCGGAAGCAGACTATTCTTCCATGGAGATCGTGGCAAAGGCAAAAGAAGAAGTTCACACCGGCATAGAGAATCTGCGCTATAAGAAAGGTGAGATCAATTCACTCCCGAACGGCAGGCTCAAAGAATGTGCAGCCTGGACGGCTTCGGACGATACCGCACTGCGCGTGACGATGGAAAATCCGGATTCTCTGTATCTGCGCGGATTTGTGGGAAGCACCTATAACGGCTCTGAATGGAAAAGTATTTCCACCGGGGATGCCTATAAACAGAAAAATCTTTTTTACTGGCTGCATCAGGGTGGATTTTATGCAGAAACACAGCTGGCGCAGGGCGGAAATCTGGTCGGAGATGATACGCTTTCAGGGAAGATATCTGCACTGACGGTTGAGAATCAGAAGGCAGACAGCAGATACCTCTATACACCTTATGAACTGGCAGAGATCCCGGAGGGATATGACGGGGAAACCCCGCTTACCGACAGCACTCTGGGAGCAAAAGGACTGTTTGGACAGAGAGCCTATACACTCCGGACCGACAGAAACCTGGTCGGAAATTTCACGGCGCTGGGCGCGAGAGTTTACCAGACCCTTGCATCAGGCGAGGGAACCGATTACCGGGATGCGGAAAGCTACTATAATACCTTTGTATACAGTCAGGACACAGATCTCCCGGCTTCTCTGGAAACTCTTTTCCGGGCAGAACTGGGAGACGGAGGAAACCGTGAGCAGGGACACACCGATTACTATACCGCGATCACAAGGATCCGCGCATACCTCGAAAAAAACATGACCTACAGCACAGCTTCAGATCCGGATACGAAGGATGGAGACTTTGTGGAACACTTTCTGACAGACACAAAGATCGGACACAGTGTCCATTATGCATCTGCGGCGGCACTGATGTTCCGCTACTATGGAATCCCGTCCCGTTATGTAGAAGGTTATCTTGTCACACCGGAAGATGTCAGAGACAAAAAATCCGGGGACACCATAGAGATTCCGGGCAAAAACGGCCACGCATGGACAGAGATCTACATTGACGGTCTCGGCTGGGTTCCGGTTGAAATGACACCGGAATATTACAACGTCATGAAAGAAGCAGATCTGAAGACAGGCCTGGAGGCGCAGGGCGCAAAGGCGGCAGCAATTCCTGAGACAGAGGAAGAACCGCCGATGGAAGAAAATATCCAGACACACTGGAGTCTCAGACTGGCACTGTTCGGGATCGAGAAATTCCTGATCCTGCTTCTGTCGGTATTTGACATATTCTGTCTGATCTTTATTCTGACAGTCTGGATCCTGAGATTCCGGGCAGGACAGATCCGAAAGCGCAGATTCCAGAGCGGAGACGACCGAAGTGTAGTCCGTGCCATGGCAGGATATGCAGAACTTCTCTACCGCCATGGACCGAAACTTTATTCACAGAAGACAAGAGAGACGTATCAAAAGATATCCGTGATCGGACAGCGGGCGGCATTCAGTCCGCATCCGGTATCAGGAGAAGAACGCCGGGAAACCGCAGCCTGCATCAGAACCATGCAGAAAGAACTTAAGGCAGCGACAGGCTGGTATGAGAAATGGATCATGAAGTATATCGAAAGGCTGTATTAAAGGGTAAGCATGAAAAGAAACAGTAAAAAAAATAAAAAAAGATTTTCCAGGATCATCCCGGCACTCTGGGGACTTGCCTGCCTTTTGATCTTCGCAGGAGTTCTTTTTGCCGGACTTGGAAACTATCACAGAGAAATACAGGAAAATCCGATACAGGGGATCAGTGCCGGAAGCTCCTTCAAAGGCTATCTGGGAACCGGTTATGCTTATGCCGGGCAGCAGGAAAATTCACAGAACGGGGACGAAGCCCAGGGAGAACAGGCACAGCTTCTCGATGAAGAAGAACAGCAGGAAGATTCCGAGACGGAAGAAGCCGGGGAGACTGAGGAAGCAGACCTGACAGACGGAGAGAGCGAACAGAACCAGAATGAACAGAGCCAGCAGGAACCAGATGTAACGGAGACACCGGAAACCTCTTCGGGAGATGACGGCATACAGAGCGATGTAGAGGAAAATACGATTCAGTATGACGGTGACCAGGAGGATTCCGATGAATCCGACGAGGGCGAACCGGAGAGAGATGACAACCGGAACCAGGAAGGTGCGGAAGTACCTGTCACCCCGACTCCGCAGCCGCCGTCAGAGGATGAGGACGAAGACCGTTATCCGACGATCGCGACAGATCTGACAGACGGAGAGACTGTCAACGCCGCTTATCGTACCTTTTATGTACAGGCGAAAGACTGGTATGGAAACAGCCTTGGCTCTACTTCTCTTGAAGTTTATGGCAACGGACAGAGACTTTCGGTCAGCGGCGAGCCTTCTCAGGGCGTGCTCGCGTACCGTCTGGATCTGGAAGAAGATGCGAATACCATAGATATCAAGGCAACCGATACAGAAGGCTGGAGTACCACACTGCCGACGTTTACCATCTACAAAGGCGAGGAAGGCGGTGCAGAATCGGCAGGCTCCGTCAGCATCAGCATTGAGGCCGGAAGCGTAGGACTTGGAACAATCCTTCCCTCGACTTCTGTTGACTTTTATCAGGGAGAACAGCTTTCTTCCGTGGTACTGAGACTGTTACAGAACAGTGGACTGGACTGGAGAAATGACGGAGATGTGACAGGAGGCTTTTACCTCAAGGCGATCGGACGTGGCGGGATCACAGCAGGTGCGGCGATTCCGGATGATCTGATGGCGCATCTTGAAGCGGTCAACTGTCAGCTGTCAGGACACGATGCCAACTGGCTCGGTGAGTTTGACTTTACAATGGATTCCGGATGGCTGTATTTTGTCAACGGAGAATATATGAATGTCGGAATGTCGGCATATTTTCCGGCAGACGGAGATGAGATCCGGATCCGTTTCTCTCTGTACTCAGGTGCAGACGTAGGAGCCGGAACAAATGGCGAGACATGGGGGGACTGGTAAATGAACAAAAGATTTGTAATGGGAACACTTTCGGCAGTGCTTCTGGCAGGAACAGTGCCGGTCTGTGAGGCAGGTGCGGCGGAGGAAACTTCCGGCAGCCAGGTCGCGGAATTTTCTGAACTTTCCGATGATATAAATCAGGAAAATACAGAAGAAGTGGTACCGACTCAGGAACCTCTGGAAACACCGGAACCCGAATCGACAGAAGAGCCGCAGCCAACGGAAGAACCACAGCCAACGGAAGCACCGCAGCCAACCGAAAGCCCGCTCCCGACCGAAGTACCACAGCCGACCGAAAGTCCGGAGCCGACTGAGGCTCCGTCCCCGACCGAGACACCGCCACAGGAAGAATGTGCGCTGCATCTTACCGGAGTCAGAGCCATCCGGACAGCGGACAATCAGGTGGTTCTTCTGTATCAGGCAGACGGGGAAGGCAAGGTCTGTATTTCGGCAGTCCGTGAAGGCCAGCAGCCGGTATTTGATTTTGAAAGCACTGCCCGTCCGGTTGAGACCGGAGACAATCAGCAGTCCGTAAACGTTCCGGCAGATGCCGCCTGCGAGATTTATCTGCTTGTACAGGATCAGAACGGCAACAGAATGACAGAAGCGGTGAAACTTTCTTTGGCAGCAGCCAGAAAGGTACATGCGGCAGTTCATACAGAACCGGCAGATGCCACCGTTGCCGTCCGCAATGAACTGGGACAGGAGATCAAAGGCTCCCGTGGGATCTATGCGCTTTACAAAGGTGAGAAGTATACGATCACCGTTTCAAAGGACGGCTATGAGACAAAAACAGAAACCATAACAGCAGATACAAAGACAACACAGTACAGGATCTCCCTGACCGGTAATGATGCAGAGCTTAAGCATCTGTATGTTTCCAGCTCAGACACCTATGGCAAAGGAATCCTGAAGCTGGATCCGGCATTAAAAAAAGACCATGACCGATACAGCGCCACCTACGACGGAGAACGGCAGAGCCTGAACCTCTGGCTGGAATCTGCCTCCGGTGCCACAGTAAAGGTCTATGCGCTCAGCGGGATCAAAGCCTCGACCGTGCAGAAAGATGAGACCATCAAAGGTACACAGGACAAAGAAAAACATCCATACTGGAAGATTTATTTTGCTTCTCAGGAAAAAGAAGCAAAGATCCGCGTTCATGTGACCGCACAGAACGGGACATCCAGAGATTATTATCTTACCCTGAGCCTGACGGACAAAACAGCTCCGGTGCTCAAAAAAGTCAGCGCCAGCAGGATTTCCGAAGATAAGGCCTCTGTGGTATACAAGACCAGCGAAAGAGGAATGTGTTACTACCAGGCAGGAGAAGCCGGAGCAAAAATCCCCACACCCGATACCAAAGGGGCAGGCGAGGAAGTTTCCGCCGGAACCAATACCATCACACTGACCGGATTTACCCAGGGTCAGAAAGACCTGGTGATCGTAGTCAAAGACACAGCAGGAAACATCAGTGACCGTCTGGTGATCCGGATCCCGGATATTAAGAAAAAGGGGCAGACCCAGCAGAATAACGGTAACGGTACAAATGTCGCACAGAGACCGGGATACGGAGGCAACAAATCCGAAGCGGTTCTTCCGGGAGGACAGAACAACGGAGAAGGATCACTGGATAAGCTCAAAACAGTCCAGGCAAAAGAAACGTCTTCCGAATCCAAAACGCAGAAGGACGGAGAGGATACAGAGCAGAATGGCAAAAAGAAACTGACTGTCCATGAGAAAACCGCTTCCAGAGACAACAGCACAAAAAACACCGGAAGTTCAGACAAACAGAGCAAAACCGCAAAAACAGACAAAACAGCCCAAAAAGCAGCCGCAGCCACAGCTTCTGCGCCAAAGGGCGGAGGGAAAGGCGGCACGGGAGACAGTTCATCGACCGGCGGGAAACAGACCGGAAGCGCCACCGGCACCGTGGGAAAAATCTCCCACACCTGGAAGCACATGCGTCTTCTGACAAGGACACTTCTGGTGTTCGCACTGGCAGGAATTCTGTATCTCGGATTCTTTGCCGGAGCCAGACGACATTACAAGAAACAAAAACTGAGTGATCCGATGATATGACAGAAACAAAGATAAGGAGGGAATTTATTTTATGAAGCCGATCATGAAAAAATGGCTGACAGGTCTTCTGTGTGCATCACTTCTGGCAGGAAGCGCGCCGGTCTATGGAGCAGATTTCAGTGCAGAAGCTGACTTTTCTTCGGAAATCTCCGTAGAAGAAACACAGGAAGAAGACCAGACAGAGCCGGAAACACCGTCTGAACCGGAAGCTCCGGCAGAGGTCGATCTGGAACAGCCGGATGATTTCAGTTCACAGGACGGTCAGGACACTGCGGAAACCCCGGATCCGGATGCACCTTCCGATGACTTCAGCGCCGATGATCTGATTTCCGATGACAGCGAAGCACCGGAAGTGCAGATCACAGATGAGACCGAAGATCAGAAAGAATATCTGACAGATTTAAACGTCTATACCGGAAACGGAGTAAAAGACGCTCTGAAACTCGACAGAAGAGAAGACATGGACGAAGAATTCGGCGGCAGAGTCTACACCGTAGAATATGGTTCCAACTATAACTCTTCCGCACTCTGGATCAGTGCCAACCTGGCAGAAGGCGCACCGGAAGGATCCACTGTGACACTCTCCGCATGGAATCTGTCAGGAAAACAGGAAACAAAAGAGATGTCCGCCACTGCATACACAGACGGACAGAGATATTCATTTTCGGATATTTTTGCTTCCGGCAATGGAAAAAGAGCCATCTACACCATCAAGGCAGGAACCGAAAGCGACAGCGTAACTTATAAACTCGTAGTGCTTCGAAGACTGGACCTTTCTTCGATCAGATGCTACCTGCCGACCGATACCGACATGGCAAAAAACCTGATCACAGATTTTGACACCTCCGGAGTGACAAGAGATTACGAAGTGTCTGTGACCGGAACGGACAAGGTGAAGATCAGGGCAGTACCTTTCGGGGAAAACTGGTATGGTCTCACCATAAACGGACAGAGCATTTCATCAGGAGATCCGATCGAGATTCCTCTGACCGGGGATTCGACGGAGATCGCCTTTGAGATGAAAGAGGATGGAACCTATGCGGATCCGGACTGTCAGGAAAAAACCTATACCTCTACAGGAAGCTACAAAGTCACCGTTCAGAAACAGCTCAGCGATTCTGTGACATTTCAGGTGACACCGCAGGATGCAGTCATCAGCGTTTACGACAAAAACGGAGAACGCATGGAACCGTCACAGGATTCTGCCAGCACATTTGCTTCCCTGATCAAAGGCCAGGAGTATACCTGGAATGTTTCCCACTATGGCTATATTTCACAGAGAAATACCTTTAAGGCAGGAGAACAGGCTGAGATCACTGTAGAACTTAAGAAACAGGATGCCACCCAGCCGGAGATTACCGACAATGACTGGACTAATTTCCGGAACAGCGAGAGCAATAACGGAATTACAGGCACATCCACACCGACCGATGCATCTTCGACCGTTCAGAAATGGGCGATGCGCATTGGTGTCGGCCAGGAGGCATCTGTCACACCACCGCTGATCCTGGGAGGCTATCTGTATGTGGCATCCGGACAGTTTATCTACAAACTCAACAAAAATACAGGAGATATCGTAGCAACCAGTGAACCGCTCAACGGAAATATGATCTATGCGCTGAATCCGCTTACCTATGCAGAGGGAATGCTGTTCGCCCAGATCGGCGGCGGCCAGATTCAGGCAGTCAGTGCTTCCACTCTCAGATCCGTCTGGATCAGT
This sequence comes from Blautia intestinihominis, assembly GCF_040096655.1. NCBI lineage: Bacteria > Bacillati > Bacillota > Clostridia > Lachnospirales > Lachnospiraceae > Blautia > Blautia intestinihominis. The sequence continues at coordinate 98,248 of NZ_JBBMEI010000004.1, forward strand.
GAATCGCTGGGTGGTCAGACCCTCTCTCCGATCACATACAAAGATGGATATATCTACACAGGAACCTGGAATTCCGAGACCACGGCAGGCTCTTATTTCTGCCTTTCCGTGACCGACGAGGATCCGTCAAAAGGCGATGAGACCAAGTACTGTACCTGGAAATACAACCACAAAGGCGGTTTTTACTGGGCAGGCTCCTATGCGTCCGGCGATTATCTCGTATTCGGCTCCGATGATGGTTCCGGAGAAAAAAACTATACCAGCACGGCGATCCTCTATTCTGTCAACACCCATACAGGTCTCCTTCTGGACAAACTGACAGGACTTAACGGAGACATCCGTTCCACCGTAGTTTATAACAACGGATACGTCTATTTTACAACAAAAGGCGGCTACCTTTACCGTGTGGCGATGAATACGGACGGAACCTTTGGCAGAGCAGACAGTTACAACCTCGGTGGCATGGCAACAGCAGCCCCGGTAGTATACAAAGGAAGAATCTATGTCGGCGTCTGCGGACAGGAAAGCCACCGGTTTGACGCCGATGCGGGACATCATTTCGATGTTTTGAATGAATCCGCTGCGGGACTTTCCCTGGCATATGAAGTTTCGATTCCGGGATATCCGCAGGCAGCGCCGCTTCTTTCTACTGCATACGAGAATCAGGATTTCAACGGGGACGGACAGGCAGACGGACGTGTTTACCTGTATTTTACCTACAATGCCAGACCGGGCGGACTCTATATGCTGGCAGACGAGCCGGGACAGACCTCCGGAAAAGCAGAAGAACTGTTCCGTCCGGGAAGTGATCAGCAGCAGTACTGCATCAGCACGATCTGCGCTGACAGAGACGGAACATTGTACTACAAAAATGACTCCAACTACCTGATGGCAGTCGAGACAAACGGTGCATATCTGGACAGTGTGACTGCACAGGCAGACAATGGAAAAGTAACCTGGGACAAAGCTTTCCAGCGTTCTGTGACAGAGTACACCATAAGAACCGCAGAAAATGCTTCAAAAGTAACACTGAATTTCAAAACCCCGGCAGGATGCACCCTGACGGTCAATGGAAAAACTGCCGGAAATACATATACCGCAGATGTAAGCTCCGGAAGCGCGGAAGTTACGGTCGTGGCAACTCTGGCAGGAAAGAGCAGAACCTATACGCTCCATCTGACAAAAGACCAGGGAAATACAAACCTTGCGAACCTGACCGCCAGCACCAGCAACACTTATTCCGACAGTACGAAATGGCTGGCACTGACACCGGCATTTAGCGCAGACAAAACCAGCTACCGCGTCACCTATCTGGGCAGTTCTTTCCTGCGCATCTATGCAGAACCGGCAGATCCGTCTGCAGAAGTGACCATAGAAGCAGGAAAAGGCATCAGTAAGGTGATATACAAAGGAAAGGTGACAGGAAGTGGTTCTGCAGTCCGGCTTGATGCTTACTTTGACAGTGATGCTTCGATAGAAGAAGCGCAGGTAAAAATCGTTGTCACAGCAAAGACAGGAAAGAAAACAGAATACACTCTGACCATTCAGAGAAAAGAGACGATTTCCACACCGACACCGACACCGACGGTAACTCCCACACCAACGGCGACACCAAAGCCGACCCCTGTGCCGGAGAAATTCGGGGCATGGAAAACCGTATCAAAAGCAACGGTATTTGCACCGGAGAAACAGCAGCGAAAAGGAACAAAGGGAACTGTTCAGACCAGAACCGTCGGAAGGAAGCTGACCCCGACGATCCGTCTCAATACTACGAATATTAAATTACGGGTAAAACAGACGACAGCCCTGGTAAAAGTCAGCGGGCTTGCGAGAGGAGATTCCATCCGTTCCTGGACTTCCTCCAACCGGAATATTGCAACGGTAGATTCCAGAGGCAGGATTACCGGAAAACGTGCAGGCAGAACCAGAATCACAGTGACACTGAGAAGCGGAAAAAAAGCGTACATCAATGTCACAGTGCAGAAGTCCATAGTCAGAACCGAAAAGATCACCGGTCTTCGCTCTTCCCAGACCATGAAACGAGGAGCGAAACTGACCCTGAAACCGGTTCTGACACCACTCACTTCCCAGGAGAAGATCACCTATAGTTCTTCAAACAAAAACGTGGCAGTCGTTTCTTCCAGAGGTGTGATCACCGCCAGAAAGAAAGGAACCGCGAAGATCACAGTAAGATCCGGAAAGAAATCTTATGTGATCAAAGTAACTGTTAAATAAAATACAGACAGACCGTGGATTTGCAGTAAATTCACCGGTCTGTCTTTTTATGGTAAAAAATTACAAAATCCGGCAGAAGAAATTGACGTAAGGATGCAAAAATGCTACAATACAGTCAACAACATAACCAGGCGTGGTCTGACCGGAGAACCGGTCAGTTTGTGGCAATCCGGTGCGACTCCGGAACTTCTATTTGCTGTATGAAAGGTTACGCGGAAACCATTTTAAGTCGGCAGTACCAGCGCGTTGTATAGGGCAGAGACTCATCGATATTATGAGGCTCTGCTTTTTGTTGCCAAAATCATTTCAAAAGGAGGAAGAAGATGAAGAGAAAAGAACTTTTCAGACGGTTATCAGCCATTTCCATGGCGGCGATGATGACCGTGACAGCAGTACCTTCCAATATTTTTGCGGCTGATATTGAGTTTACTGACAGCGAGCAGGAAACGACAGAAGCAGATGCGGAAACAGCAGAAGCAGACGTAGATTTTGCGGATGCAGAAGAAGAATCACAGGCGGATGTGGAGGAACCGGAAGTTGAGGATGCTGTGCAGGAAGCAGAAGGCGGAACTGGCGAAGCAGATATATTTTCGGATAAAAACGAGACCGTAGAGGAAGATTTTCAGTCGGATGCAGCAGGAACAGCCACTCCGGCAGCAGACGCAACGGTACATATGACGATCAGCGTGGCTGGTGTTCTGGCAGATGCCAAAGATGGTACAGCCATGGCACAGAGAGATGTTACCGTTAAAGACCTTAACAGCGACGGAATTCTGACATACGATGAGGCACTGTCCGCAGCACATGACGAATATTACGAAGGCGGTGCGGCAGCAGGATATGCCAGCGCAGACAGCCAGTACGGACTCAGCCTGACAAAACTCTGGGGAGATACCAGCGGATATTTTGGATACTGGGATAATGACAGATCCTGTAACAATCTCTCTGATGAAGTCAAAGCAGACGATTACCTGACGGCTTTTGTTTACAAAGACCAGTCGGCATGGAGCGATTCCTATACAAGATTCGTTCAGAAAGAATACCAGGCAACAGTGGGAAAAGCAGTTACAGTTTCTGTAGAAAAAGCATCTTATGATGAGAATTACAATACGGTATTTGCTGCTTATGACGCTGCAGGGCTGACTGCTTATGACAGCGAATATAAACCACTGGCAGCAGATGCTTACAGCGTTGACGGCAGTAACGTGACATTTAACCAGGCAGGAACCTACTACCTGGCAACCGCAGGAACCGACAGCGTAAACCTTGTACCGGCAGTTGCGAAGGTGACGGTGGAGGCCTGGAAAGCACCGTTCTCTAATATTCGCCTTTATGCGTCAGATATGGATTATACAAATGAACAGGATCCGATTGTATATACACCAGATTATGATGCAGATGTACATCAGTATGCAGTTACGGTGCCGGATTATCTTTCCAGTTTGTATGCAGCAGTTAATTATGCCGATGGAGTAAAGCACTATTCAGTAATGTATACAACTTCTTGGGGAAAATATGGAAGTGGACATTCAAGTACGATAGAAGATAATGTTGATACGGGCAATGCCTATTTTCCAAATGGATATGTGGGTATTTATTATCAAGATGGAAGTCCGGACGCACAGGATAAGGCATATCTGTTTAATGTAAATCAGTATACTACATTAAAAGATTTAACAATAGATGGTCTGGTAGATCAGGAATTTGACAGAGAGATAAAAACTTATCATGTTTATGCAGATGATGCCAAAAACAGTATATCTATCACACCAACAGCATATAAATCTAATTATGTCGTTAATATAAATGGAACAGATGTGACCAGTGGGGAGACATATGAATTGCCGTATAACTGGGATGAAAACGGCAAAATGGAAGTCAGCATTACGGTTAGTAAAGACGGAATGACTGCAACCACATATACTGTGAATCTAGAAAAGATTCCCAAAAAAGATACACCAGTTATCATTGAACAGCCAGTAAAACGAGCTGACTATATTATAAATGAGAAGACAGAAGAAATTTCTTTTAAAGCAAGTGCCAATGGAGAATTAGCTTATCAATGGTATGTAAACAGTACAGATTCCAACGAAGGTGGAACTCTTATTCAGGGGGCAACAAAGGCTGTATATGCTCCGGCTTCAGATAAAACAGGTACTTTCTATTATTATTGTGTAGTTACAAATAAAGATAGAACAGAAAATAATGTAACTTCAACAAATGCTACCTGTGTTGTGATTGATGAAGATCCGACTCCGGTGGCAAAGATTACTACGCTTGGAGATGAACTTCCTAATGACTACCCATATGCATGGAAAAGAGGCTATATTTATAATATAGGAGACACTCCTACACCTCTGAAAGTAGAAGCAACATCAGCAGTGGAAGGGGGATCCTGGTCGTATCAATGGATGTATACGACAAAAGCATATGATCCAGAAAGTTGGGGTATATGTGGAATTACTACAAGTAATGAATATGCGCCATATACTAACAAAAAAAGAGTAAATAATACAGGTTTGTTCTATGGATGTCAGGTAACTTATACTTATAAAGGAAAGGAGTATACTTCATGGGCTTCCACTGGAGAAATGTATACAGAAGGTGAAGGCGAAATAGTAGGTGCTTACGTTTTTATTAAAGCAACCAGTGCATCAGTATCAGCACCTATTATAAATAAGCAGCCAGTTGGTGCAACTTATAATGTAGGGGACATTATAATTCCCTTGGCTGTTTCTGCATCAGGAAAAGGGTCTGTTTCTTATCAGTGGTATATAAATGATGCAGAAAATACAGAAAATGGGACAGCTATTGAAGGTGCAACTGAGAGTGAATATACTCCTGGAACTACAGAAGAAGCGGGTATAAAATATTATTATTGTGTAGTAACTAATTCACTGCAGGGATATACATCCAGTATAACTTCCGAGATTGCTAAAATTGAGATTAAAAGTGTAAAAGATTTAATCAAAGACAAACTTTCTGGATCAGGTACGCAGGAAGATCCTTATTTGATTAAAACAGCAGAGGATTGTCAGAGTGTTGCGGAACTGGTAGCAGAAGGGATTCCTTTCAAAGATGCTTACCTGCGTCAGGAAAATGACATTACGCTTCCGGCTGGATGGAAACCAATTGGTGTTACCAAAGATGGCAGCAACGATATTAAAAGAGGTCAGAACCTGAATGCATTCAGTGGAATTCTGGATGGAAATAACAAGACGATAACCATTCCGGAGGGTGGACTTCCACTTTTGGGATATGTGCAGAATGCAGAAGTACGCAATCTGAATATCTATGGTACAAAGATTGCAGGTTATGGACTGGTAAATAATTTTGAAGGCGTTGGACTTTCTGGAAACGCGATTACTATTGAGAATGTAACATTAAAGAGAGGATCCAGCACTCTGAAATCCGGTTTCCTTGGTGCAAATGTCACTACAAATGGATATGCAGGTTGCTCTGCCGGTTTTGTGGCAACACTTCGCAACTGTACAGTTGAAGAAGGCGTTGTGATCGGTTATGACAGAGATCAGACAATGATCGGATCTTTTGCAGGCCGTATGCAGGGAAAATTAGAGAACTGCGTAAGCCATGCAGCCGTTTATGGTAAGGATTATGTCGGTGGCATCATTGGAACCCGTGACAATGCAATGGGCAACTGTGCAGTCAGTGGATGTGAATTCAATGGAACGGTTGAGGCAAGTGGACAGCATGCCGGAGGAATCGCAGGCGGCGGTTATGAAAACAATACAGCTCCAAACGGTATCAAAATTACAATTAATAACTGTAAAGTAGGTGGCACAGTTACCGGTGCAGACAAAGTCGGCGGTATCCTTGGCGGTGACAGCTATGAGGTACAGGTCTGGAATCCATATACCATGAAGGGCAACTCCTTCACAGGTAAAGTACAGGCGACAGCAGAAAATGCTTCTTATATTGGTGGAATCATTGGATTTTATGAAAGCCTGAACAAATTTGACGACATCTCAAACAACTACTATGCAAAAGACTGCGGTGCAGACAGAGGTATCGGTTTTGTTCAGTATGTAGATACAAACTGCACAACACACGAGACAGCGAGTGGAGCAACTTATTTCAGTACAGAAAAGAACACCGATGACTGCCCGGCAGTAGTCGGATGCAACTGGAAAGCACAGCACAACCGTACCGATGACCCGCTTGGTGCAGATGCAGCGAAACTTGCGAACACAGACGGTGTCAAGCTTTATGCAGAGAAACTGGAGATTTCCGGTGACTACCGCACAGAATTCAATCAGGGCGAAGACCTTGACCTGACAGGAATGACGGTCAAGGCACAGATGAGCGATGGAACCACGAGGGATGTTGCAGTATCAGAACTTACCATTGACGGATACAACAAAGACGGACACGGAGAGCAGACTCTGACACTTTCCTACAGTGGAGCATCCACCCAGATTGTCGTCAAGGTCCTTAAGAAAGACGCACAGGACATCAAAGTGAACTTTATGCTGCTTGGTGACCAGAAACATGACAGTGATACTGACAAAACATATCACACCCTTCATGCGGATAATCTGGAAACATGGATCGCAGATTCCGAATATGAAGTAGGTGGAAATGCAACCGTACTGGATGTAGTTACAAAAGTCCTGACAGAGAATGAATATACTTTCGAAAATGCAAAAGGAAACTATATTTCATCTATTACAAAAGCAGATGGAACTAAACTTGCTGAGAAAGACAATGGCACAAACAGTGGATGGATGTACACTCTGAATGGCAGCCATCCGGAACTTGCAGTAAATGAGCAGTATCTGGAAGATGGCGATACAATCGTATTCCATTACACTGATGACTACACAAAGGAACATGACCATGTATGGAGCAGTGAATGGACATTCGATGAAAATGCACACTGGCATGAATGCACTTACCAGTGGAGCAAATGCGACATCACAGACAACACAAAGAAAAACGGATATGCAGCACATACCTTCGACGAAGGTAAAGTAACCAAAGAGCCGACCTGCAAAGAAGCAGGAGAAAAGCTCTACACCTGTACGGTCTGCGGAGCAACCAAGACAGAGGAGATTGCAAAGACAGATAAACATACCTATGACAAAGGTGTAGTGACAAAGAAAGCAACTTATACAGCAACAGGCGTGAAGACTTATACCTGTACAGTCTGCGGTGCGACAAAGACAGAAACAATTCCGAAACTGAAACATACACCGAAATATGTATGGAAGACTGTTTCAAAAGCAACGGTATTCCAGCCGGAGAAGCAGGTCGGATACTGCGTATACTGCAAACACACACAGACCAGATACCATGGAAGCAAACTCAAAGCAACCATTAAACTGAATACAACCGCCATCACTCTGCAGAGAAAACAGGCAACCAGAATGGTCAGAGTAAGCATGGCAAACGGAGACTCTGTCAAATCCTGGGCTTCCACTAACACAAAGATCGTAACTGTAGACAGAAACGGTCTGATC